>JACRJM010000018.1 GCA_016219965.1 Candidatus Schekmanbacteria bacterium | reverse complement strand
TTAGTAAAAGATAATGCTGGCAACTTTTCCCTTGTTAGAGAGAGTTTTGTTTATCAGACACAATTCATAGGTGACATGAACAAAGACGACATTATAGACATCAGTGATGAGATACTGGTGTTAAGAATAGCATTGGGATTATACCAAAATAAAACCTGTTCAGACATAAACAATGACGGCATAGTGGATATTTCAGATGTAATATTGACATTGAGAATGGCGCTGGGACTGGATTCACTGAAGCAGTGCATTTGATAAATTAAGAGTAAGGAATTTCGTAATTAAAAAAATTAAACCAGAGGAAAAAATGTTACTTATAGGTAGTTTTTCCTTTAATCTTTATTCTATATACAATAACCGTTTTGGCTGTATCGTCTACCGTATAGAGAATACGATAATTGCCGGCACGAATACGGTAACCTTCTTTTTCTGTGAGCTTTTTAGAACCGTGGGGTCTTGGATTAGAGGTAAGGGAAAGAATTGCTCTATCAATTGCAGTGCGATATTTTATTGGAATTTTCTCTGCTTCTTTTTCAGCCTTACGTTCTATTATGATCTTATAAATCAAAGTTTAAGCCATGCCTTGCGGAACTTTTCATATGGAGTAAAGGTAGTTGCCTCTCGTTCAGCTTTAAGGAGGTCATTAGCGTCTTCAAGGTCTTCAACTAACTCCATTATATTTTTGTATTCCTTCAGGCTGAGTACAACAGATTTCTTATGGCCTTTCTCATCAATCATATATTTAGGCTTGATATTTTCGGCAATCCCGTGCATTTTTAGCCTCCCAGCGTTTATTTTTAGTAAAAGATTAACAAAAGGTAAGGAATTAGTCAATTGAGTAATAAAGAGTAATAAAAAAGGTTTCAAAAGAAGTACGATAAACCTATTTAAAAACTCTAATAACCTGTCTGCCGACAGGCAGGTATACATCTACAATGCTACAAGCTATACTTCTACTAATTCAACCTTCACGTTATAGCCGAGTTTGTGAAGAAAATCATAACAATCATCCCATGTAAGCCCAAATTCACGGACATCTGCAAGCCCTATCCTTGCAAGTATGTCTCTTATGAGTTCAAAGCTTTTGCTTTCAAAATCAGATTCCCTTATCATGTCCTCTGCCCAGTTAACAAGACCCTGTAAGTTTTTAAAAGGTGGTCAGTAGTTGAAAGTGAAGACTGCTCTTGTTTATGCAGTCTTAAGTTCTTTATTGAGATGTTCTTTTATCCAGCCTCTTATTATGGTTGAAACATCAATAATGCCTTTCATTTTGGCAAGTTTTTTCAGCTTATTAATTGTTGCATCATCAAGTCTCATTTGAAAATTTCTTTTAAGAGGTGGTCTCTCAAATACGATTTCACCTGTTTCCTTGAGTTCATCGAGATAATCTATAACACTATGGGTGTCCTAGGAGCCTGTCCGAGTAATATTAACTTCAACTGAAGCAAGCAAATCCATATAATAGTGACATGAAAACATATAGACCATACGAACCAGATCAACTTTTATTGATACCGCCATCATTGAGGGAATGGTTGCCGGAGGATCACCTTGTCTACTTTATCTCTGACATAGTAGACGGACTAAAACTAAGCGCCATAGAGGAGGTGTATGAAAAAGAAGAGCGCGGCTATCCTCCATACCATCCGGGGATGATGACGAAAGTTATTTTTTATGCATATTGTGTAGGAGTGTATTCGTCGAGGCGAATAGCGAGGAAGCTTCAGGAAGACGTAGCATTTCGGATAGTTGGAGCCGGGAATTTCCCGGACTTCAGGACGATCAGCGATTTCAGGAAGCGGCATCTTGAAGCATTGAAAGGATTGTTTGTACAGGTAGTTGAAATATGTCGGAGGGCAGGACTTGTACAGCTTGGGCATATCTCACTGGATGGGACAAAGATAAAGGCCAACGCATCGAAGCATAAGGCAATGAGCTACGGAAGGATGAAGAAAGAAACGGAAAGGCTTAAGCAGGAAATAGAAGACATACTGAGGCAGGCAGAAGAAGTGGACAGGGCAGAAGACGAAGAATATGGGAGAGACAAACGTGGGGACGAACTTCCCGAGGAGCTTGCCAGGAGGGAAAGCCGTTTAAAGAAAATAGAAGAAGCGATGAAGGCGTTGGAGGAAGAAGCAAGACAGAACTTTCAAGAAGAGGATGCAGAAGACGCCGGTAAAAAGCGTGGCAAGAAGCCTGCACATATAGGTGTTCCTAAAGAAAGCGCACAGAGGAATTTCACGGACTCCGAATCGAAGATAATGATTAATGGGGATAAGGCATTCATACAAGGTTATAACGCTCAGGCAGCAGTGGATGCGTCATCACAGGTAATAGTGGCAGCGGATGTATCAAACAAATCGGTAGACAAAAAGCATGTAAAACCAATGGTAGAGAAGATAGTAGAAGTAATGGATGCATTACCGGAAGAAGTATCAGCAGATGCAGGGTATTTTAGCGGAGAGAATGTTGAATGGTTAAGGGAGCAGAAAGTTGAAGCCTTCATATCACCTGACAAACAAAAGCATAATGACAAAGTAGAGCCGGCCCCACGAGGGCGAATACCGGAAGATCTGTCAGTTATAGACAGGATGAGGAGAAAACTGAGGACCAAACATGGACGAGGAAAATACAAACTAAGGAAGCAGACAGTTGAACCTGTATTTGGGCAAATAAAAGAGGCCAGAGGGTTTCGACAATTTCTGATGCGAGGGCTTGAGAAAGTGAAAGGCGAATGGTCTCTGATATGTACAGCCCATAACATCCTGAAACTTTACAGAGCAGGATTTACTACCTGTGAAAGGTTTTAAAGACAGAGAGGCACTTTTGTGCGTTAATGACTGTATTGTTTTGGAGATAAACAGGGTTAAAAAAGTTCAGATGGTGTTATTCCCCGATGATTATAAAACAGTATGAAAATTATGACAGATAAAATCTTAAAAATAGTTATTACTCGGACAGGCTCCTAGGTGAAGACGGCGTACATTTGCGTGCAACCAAGTTCTGGGCAGGAGTAAAACAACGGGCGATTGAATTGCTCGATCAAGATGTTGAACCAGGCATTGATTACGCACTCACGGAGATAGTACACTGCAAATCCAAGTATGAAATCGGGGTGCGTGAAGCTCAGGACTTTCAGGACTTCTGTGTGAGTCGCTATCTCAGTCGCACACTGTCGATGTCAGGTGCCAGCATAATCGTGGTCCTCGGCAAACGGGCGCGAGAAGCACTTAAAACCGAGTTCGGTATCCCCACAGATGGGACCATGTATGTCCCAGCCAGAGTGTGGGGTCGGGAGCGTATCATAACCTTTCTGCCACACCCCAATGCTCGAAGACATCGAACTTTCGTTAAGTGCGTACCTGAAAATGAATTGCGAACCATTCGTGCATTCCTACGCCGCAATATGTAACTCAGCAAGCAGTGTTGCTGTGGCAGGTGGAGCGGGGAGCAAGGTGAAAAAAGGATTAAGTTGAAAATATGGGATGTGGAGCTTGTCTAAAAACTACAATTCCGTCAGGCTGTCATTCCCCGACTTGATCGGGGAATCCAGTCTTTTCAATAGCTTCTGGATTGTCCAGTCAAGCTGGACAATGACAAATACTGAGTTTTTAGACAGGCTCTGTGTCCCT
>JACRJM010000017.1:45000-46458 GCA_016219965.1 Candidatus Schekmanbacteria bacterium | reverse complement strand
CAGCCTGGGAAGTTCGGCCTGTAGGTTGTATCTCAATTGAATTGACGGGGGCCCGCACAAGCGGTGGAGCATGTGGTTTAATTCGACGCAACGCGAAGAACCTTACCTGGGTTTGACATCTCCCGAATTCCATAGAAATATGGAAGTGTCTCGTAAGAGAAATGGGAAGACAGGTGCTGCATGGCTGTCGTCAGCTCGTGTCGTGAGATGTTGGGTTAAGTCCCGCAACGAGCGCAACCCTTGCCCTTAGTTGCCAAACTCGATTCGTCGAGAGGAACTCTAGGGGGACTGCCGGCGGAAAGTCGGAGGAAGGTGGGGATGACGTCAAGTCCTCATGGCCTTTATATCCAGGGCTACACACGTGCTACAATGGCAGGTACAAAAGGTTGCAAACCCGCGAGGGGGAGCTAATCCCAAAAACCTGCCTCAGTTCGGATTGGAGTCTGCAACTCGACTCCATGAAGGTGGAATCGCTAGTAATCGTGGATCAGCACGCCACGGTGAATACTGTTCCCGGGCCTTGTACACACCGCCCGTCACACCACGAAAGTTAACTGTACCAGAAGTCGTTGGGCTAACTTTGAGCAATCAGAGAGGTAGGCGCCGAAGGTATGGTTAATGATTGGGGTGAAGTCGTAACAAGGTAGCCGTAGGGGAACCTGCGGCTGGATCACCTCCTTTCTAGGGAGTAAAATTCCTGAGGTTGAATATACTCCAGGCTAAAAGTCTTACAATTATGATAATTCTAATATTAATTAGTTGAGTGCGAGGCTTCGGCTGGATAGCAATTGACTAAAGACCCTGAAAAGAGCTGTAATATACGAAGTATGATAAAGAACAAAAGTTCTTTTTTGTGATGAAGTATGTCTGGCACTTAATTAGGGCCTATAGCTCAGTTGGTTAGAGCGCACGCCTGATAAGCGTGAGGTCGGTGGTTCAACTCCACCTAGGCCCAAACGCATGAAGTAAAAAAAATCAGGTAAAACGGGGGTGTAGCTCAGCTGGGAGAGCACCTGCCTTGCACGCAGGGGGTCAGCGGTTCGAACCCGCTCACCTCCATGTTTCAACAGATAAATTTTCTATCTAATGATAGAAAACGTTCATTGTTCTTTGATAATTTGTAAATTAGATTTGGTGGCTAAGCTACTAAGAGCATATGGTGGATGCCTTGGTGCTGGAAGGCGATGAAGGACGTGGTAGACTGCGATAAGCTTCGGGGAGTCGTCAAGCAGGCTTTGATCCGGAGATTTCCGAATGGAGTAATCCGCTTCGAATTAAATATCGAAGCATTTCTAACTGAATTCATAGGTTAGAGAGGCGAACTGGGAGAACTGAAACATCTCAGTAAACTAAGGAAAAGAAAGAAATTTCGATTTCTTGAGTAGCGGCGAGCGAAAGAGAAACAGCCAAAACTGAATGCATGTGAAAGCCCGTGTGCGTTGTGCATTTGGAGTTGCG
>JACRJM010000017.1:0-42500 GCA_016219965.1 Candidatus Schekmanbacteria bacterium | reverse complement strand
AGCTATGTCCGGAAAGGATAACCGCTGAAAGCATCTAAGTGGGAAACCTGCCTCAAGATAAGATATCCCGTATCATAAGATACCTAAAGGCTCCTGGAAGATTACCAGGTTGATAGGCTGGGTGTGTAAGTTCAGAAATGGATTTAGCTAACCAGTACTAATCAGCCGTGAGGCTTAGCCACCATTCTTATTTGCAAATCATTTTATAGTTAATTGATATAACTATTTTCCTGGTAGTTATAGCGGAGGGGAAACACCCGTAACCATTCCGAACACGGAAGTTAAGCCCTCCTGCGCTGATGGTACTGCCCTTCGAGGTGGGAGAGTAAGTCGCTGCCAGGATTCTTTATAAAGTTCCGCCTATTAAATTAGGCGGAACTTTTTTTTGGTTAATGCAAGTCGTTGATAATTAGATAATATAATTAAACCATTAAGTTATTTTCTGCGCAACAATTACCAGTCGAAATTATTTCAATAATTCCTTTGATTAATCCATTTTATTAAACCATAACAGAATTTCTTCGCCTATCCACTGAAGACAATCTTTGAATTTTTGTGATAACTATAGCATTAAAACTAAGCTTTATGAAAGTTTATCAAATAAACATTGACAATTACGTTAACGTAATATATTTTGATGGCAGGAGAAATAAAATGAAGATAGGCGAAATTGCAAAGCTAGCAAATACAACAATCAGGACAGTAAGATATTACGAAGAAGAAGGACTATTATTTCCTTCAGGAAGAACAAAAGGTGGATTCCGTTTCTATAATGAAGATGACCTCAAAAAACTTAAAACAATTAAAATGCTTAAGAGTATGAATATGGGTGTTTGTGAAATTGGAGATCTCTTGAATGCAAGAAGAAAATATAAAATTGGAGGCAAGGCAGCTTTAATAATACATACGAAACTTCACTTAAAGTTGAATCAAGTTACTGAAACGATAAATAAGCTGAATGAAGTAAAAAGAGAATTGGAAGTTTCAAGGCAATTAATAGCTGAATGTACTGAATGTGAAAAAGAAATTGATGTGTTGCAATGTAACAATTGTAACTTCACAGATATAAGGCGTGGGTTATCATATCTTTATGCAGCATTTTATATTTAAAAAAAAGATATTATTTGTAACGTTAACGTTATAGGTTAAGAAAATAATGAAGTTGAAAAAGAAAAAAATAAAAAAAAACTTGATAAAAAAGGAAACTAAAATGGCTAATAATATTTATGAAATAAATCTAAATGAAACGGAGTTGATTGAAGAAGATGATTCAATGGATGAATTAGAGCTTAATCTTGAAGATAAGATTTTAGAAAAGGACGTAACAGCCCAATTGGAAAAACTTTCTGACGCACAAGATGTTGAGGAAGATGTTTATGATTTGGTTCAGGATAAATTAGTTCGTGAGATTGATACTCTCGACTCTTATTACAGAGACATAAAAGAACACACATATCTTTCAAGAGAGGAAGAATTTGAGTGTTTCAAACAACTTGAAAATGTAAAGTTTCAAATAATGTCATTAGTTATTAATTCATATATCACCATTGCAGAAGTTATTGAGCTCGCCAATTTGCTGGAACAAAAGGAAATTAAGATTAAAGAAATTATTGATGTAAACCCTTTAGATGAGCTATATCTTGCAGACGTTTCAGCTAAAATTGAAATGTTTATGGGGGTTGTATCTTTAATTAAAGAGCGAGAAAAAAAACTTCTTAGTTGTATAGAGAAATATAACTCAGCAAAACAAGCTTCCAGAAGTAAAAAAATACTCGCCACTTCAATAAGAAAACATCATGAATCAATTGTTGGTCTATTGTCAAAGATCCCATTTAATTTTACTCAGATTGAAAAGATTGCTCAATCAATAGTTATCAATATATCAAATAATCTAAAATTTAATAAATCCAAGAAAAGGGAAATGTTAAAAAGTTATTGCTCTGTGGAAAAAGCTGATAAGTTGATTAAGTATTTTTCAGTTAGCGACAAAAAGGAAATGAAAGAAAATTCTGATTCAATAAAAAATTTCTTAACGTCTTATAATGATATTAAAAGTAAATTAGTCAAAGTAAACTTACGGTTTGTTGTAAGTATTTCAAAAAAGTATCAAAATCGAGGATTGCAGCTTTTGGATCTCGTTCAGGAAGGGAATATAGGCTTGATGACTGCAATTGATAAGTATGATTATAAAAGAGGTATTAAATTTTGCAGCTATGCTCACTGGTGGATACAGCAGACTATTATGAAAGCATTGATGGCGCAGGGGAAAACCATCAGGATTCCTGTACATATAGTAGATAAGATACGCAAGCTTAAATGGGCCTATAAAACAATGTCTCAGGATCTTGAAAGAAGGCCAACTATTTTTGAGATGTCAAAAAAAGTTGGGATGGATGAGGATTTTGTGAGAAGTGTGCTCCGCATACAAAAAGAGCCAGTTTCTCTTGATGAATCAATAGAAGATGATGAGAATGAAACAAGTCTTGTTAATTTAATAGAGAATCAAGATGCTGCTTCGCCTGAGCTTGAAACAGCCCAGCATGCTTTGAAAGATAGATTAAGAGAAATATTAAAAACGCTTAGTCCTAGAGAAGAGAAAATATTGAGGATGAGATATGGGATTGATTTTGGTGTAAATCATACTCTAGAGGAAATAGGTGAGGATTTTAAGCTTTCAAGAGAAAGGATTAGGCAGATAGAAGAGGAGGCAATTAGGAAGCTAAGAAAAAACAGCAAGCTTAAAGATCTGAAACTTTTTTTCAATGATTGATAACTCTATAATTTGATGAGATTAAAAAGATAAAGGGTAATAAAGAGGCACATTTTACTTATAATTAAGCCATTAACAAAGATTTATTGATTTTTTTGTTTTTCAGTAATACTTTCTTCCAGAAGTCATTTTCTATATTTTCAATAGAGGAGTTAATAAAAATGAAGATTAACACTTTTCAGAAAAAAAATAACTGGAAAGGAGTTAAAAAAAACTATCTGGTTGCATTTGTTTTTGATTCACCTAAAATTAAAGATTCAGTGCTTGCCGAAATTGAAAGGTTCTTTTCACAGAGTATTTCAAATACAAAAATCTTAAAAGATTTTACCGGTGAAGTAGGTAAAACTATAAGTGTTAATTTTACAGGGTCTAAGTCTATTGATGGTATTACTCTTATTGGTCTTGGTGACATTAACAAATTTAACATTGATCTTTTAAGAAGAGTGTCAGGTATCACATACCGGGAGCTCAACGAAAAGAAAATAAAGATTGCTGCAATTTTAATAATATCTGAACATTTTAAGAGTGTCAGTGAATACGAAATAGGCGAATCCATAGCTGAGGGACTAATTCTTTCATCTTTTTCATATACATTACAAACATCTTCAAAGCCTGAGAATTCGATATCTGAAATAACTTTGGCAATTACAGAAGCAAAAAATATAAAAAATTATCAGAAAGGGATATCAGATGCAGTAAGCGTATGTGAACAGGTTAATATGGCAAGAGAGCTCATATCATCGCCTGCTAATCATATGACACCTACAATTATTGCGAACAAAGCAAAATTTATAGCCTCATCAATTCCAAGAATAAAATGTAAAATTATTACAGCTGATGAAGCCAAAAAAAAAGGTATGGGATCATTCCTATCAGTTACTAAGGGCAGCAGTGAACCTGCAAAGATAATAATCCTGGAATATAATCCAACTGCAATGAGGAAACTTAAGACTGTTGCACTTGTGGGTAAGGGTGTGACTTTTGACAGCGGTGGTATTTCTCTTAAACCTGCGAAAGATATGCATAAGATGAAATATGACATGGCTGGTGGAGCTGCAGTGATAGGGACTATTGCTGCAGTGGCAAGATTAAAGCTTCCTGTGCGTGTGGTTGGGATTATTCCTGCAACTGAAAATCTTCCTGACGGAAAAGCCACAAAGCCGGGTGATATTGTGAAGTCTCTGTCGGGGAAGACAATCGAAATACAGAATACGGATGCAGAGGGTAGGCTTATTTTGGCTGATTGTTTGACATATGCCTTACGTTTTAAACCTTCAGCAATTATTGATATTGCCACATTGACAGGTGCCTGCGTTATAGCGCTTGGTTCTCATGCAATGGGAATGATGAGTAACAACGAAAAATTGAAAAAACTTCTCAATGAAGCCGGAAATAATACACATGAACGCGTATGGGAACTTCCGGTGTGGGATGATTACTTTGATGATATTAAAAGCGATGTTGCAGATATTAAGAACATAGGAGACGGGTCGGCAGGCACTATTGCAGGGGCTATGTTTTTAAAACAATTTGTAGACGAAGTTCCGTGGGTGCACCTTGATATAGCCGGTACAGCTTGGATAGAGAAGAAACATGACTATCTTGCGAGAGGCGCTTCAGGGAGCGGGATTAGGCTATTTGTAAAATTCTTATCACTCTTTGCGAAAGATAACAATTGATGAGATATATTTATTTTAGCGAAGTTAATCTTGATATTTATAAGAATAATGAGAGAGGAGAGAGGGAAAGATTATGAATTATGTAATTGTCGGATCGGGACCGGCTGCAATCAATGCAGCCAAGACGCTTAAGGAAAACGACGAGAGTAGTAACTCTGTTTTGATTTGTAGCGAGAAAAATCCTTTCTATTTGAAACCTACCCTTGTTGACTTCATTGCAGGGGATTTGTCTGAAAAAGATCTTTTAAAGGAGAATATGTTTGATTCCGGAGGAAGCAAAATAATTACCGGAAAACGTGTTGTTAAAGTGGATAGTGTAAATAATGTTGTCATTCTTTCCTCTGGTGAAAGAATTGGATATAATTATCTGGTTATTGCGAGTGGTACCGTGCCAAGATTACCGGAAAACTTACATCATGTTTCATCTGACATTTTCACTCTCTACACAATTATCGATGCCATGAAAATCAAAAGAAAGGCCTTGGTCTCAAAAAAGGTTATTGTTGCCGGTACCGGATATATTGGCATTGAAATGGTGCGTGGATTAAAGAAGTGTGGTCTTGAAGTTATATATCTTACTTCTGAAAATGATCTCTGGCGCGGGAATTACCTTGGAATTACTAATGAAGATATTGTTTCAAAGTTTGATAAGGAAAAGGTAAAAATTAAGCTTGGAGATAAAATTGCTGACATTTTTGCAATTGATGCGGATAACTACTCTGTCATTACCAGCAATGATGAAGAAATAGAATGCAACATGGTGATTTCAGCATACTCTTATAATCCAAACATTAATTTCCTCAGTGAAAGCAATATTAAGCTGGATCGTGGAATAGTTGTGAATGAAGAATTGCGTACGTCTGTTTCGAATATATTTGCTGCCGGTGATGTTGCTCAGGTATATGATATAAACAGGAAAATAAACCGGAATAATTTTGGATGGAGCAGCGCATGGCTGCAGGGTGAGATATGTGCAAGAAATATTCTTGGTGAAGGGGTCTCATTCATTTCAGATGATGAAAAGTTTTTTAACAGGCTTATGGGGAAAAAGCTTCTTGACCGCTGGTAAAAACTTATAGGATGGAAGACTATGAAAAGAAAAATCGATGCTTTGAAAATAGCTTATCAAACTGAAATAGATGGTTTTGAGTTTTACAAGAAGTCTGCTAAAAACTGTAAAAACAGACTCGGCAGGGTTATCTTCGATTCTTTGGCAAAAGAGGAGCAAAACCATATTAAGAGAATAAAAAAGATTTGGGATTCCCTTGAAAAAGGGAAAAGCTGGGGTGAAGCTCCACTTCCGGACAAAATTGCAAAATATATGCCTGTAAATTTTGAAACAATATTTAAAAAAGCTGAAAAAAAGATTAAAAAGAATGAGGAAGTTGATTCTGATGACACTAAGGCAATAAAGTTAGCAATGAAATTGGAAACTGATGGTTATAAGTTCTATGAAAAGCAGGAAAAGAAGGCTGACAGCGAATATGAGAAAAAATTTTATCAACAGCTATGCTCTGAAGAGTCAGAGCATTACAGAATTCTTGAAGAAACATATGAATATCTCACCAATCCCTCAGATTGGTTCTCTAAAAAAGAACGTCCTATTTATGAAGGATGATGTGTCTTCATTTGGGTGATGAGATGAAGCTGAATTTTGAACTTAAAGACCTGCTGGAGGAGTCCGGAAGAATAATCATCACTACTCATATGAATCCTGATGGTGATGGGCTGGGGTCTGAGCTGGCTATGTGGAGAATTTTAAAATATCTTAATAAAACTCCAATTATTTTAAATACTCATCCTGTACCTGCTAATTATTCCTTTCTTGAAGATTATGCACCATTTAATATTTTTAAAAAAGGAGATAAAATTCCTGATGCGGACACTCTCATTGTTCTTGATATAAGCAACTGGGAAAGACTTGGGGATATGGCTGAACCACTCAGGAACATGCAGGCTAAAAAGATATGTATAGACCATCATCCATCAAATGCAGGCATAGGTGACCTCAATTATTTAAATCCTTCTGCCAGTTCGACAGGGGAACTCGTGTATGAAATTGCGGAGCTACTGGGTTTGAAGATTGATGAGGTAATGGGTGTGGGAATATATACTGCTATTTTGACTGATACAGGTGCTTTTAAATATTCAAATACCACCCCTTCTGTACACAGGATAGCTGCACAACTGATTGAGTCTGGAGTTTGTCCCCCAATCATTTATGAAAAAATCTATGAACAAAAAAGTGTCAACAGGATGAAACTGTTGGGGAAAGTACTGGAGAGATTAAATTCAGCTTGTGAAGGGAGAGTTGTATGGTCGGGAGTAACTCTTGCCATGCTTGAATCTGCCGGTGTAAAATATGAGGAAACAGAGGGATTTATTGATCTTCTGGGGTTTATTGGAAGTGTACAGGTATATCTTTTATTTCTTGAACAAAAAGAAGGGTTGGTTAAAATAAGTCTTCGCTCAAAGAATAGTTTTGATGTCAACAGATTTGCAATTAAGTTTAATGGTGGAGGACATTCTCATGCAGCAGGCATCCTTATGTCAGGAAATATTGAAATGGTAGAGGAAAAAGTTGTTTCCTCTTTGCTGGCTGATCTTGAATGTTCATCTCTGGATTTCGGTACATGTTTCAGGAGTGCAAATTTATAATATAAGCCACAGTAAACTTTAATTAGAAAGAAAGTGCACTCATGGGATTAGAAGATGTAAAAAAGCTTCGGGTGATGATTGAAGTAATCAAGGATGCTGTTTCGAGAGAAGAGGAGTCGGCAGTTTATTATCTCAACAAATCTAAGGCTGAACACTTTGAAGAGTTGAATAATCTTTTTAGATCCCTTGCTGCTGTTGAACTGGAGCATAAAAAAGATCTGGAAGAACTTCTTAAAGAATATGAAAAACGTTTGGAAGCTGAGCATTTAAAAAATCTCTAACATTAACCTTTTAAAGGAGAGAAAATGTCTTACAAAATTACTGATGAATGTATAGCATGCGGCACATGCGTTGATGCCTGTCCTGATAACGCCATAAGTGAGGGTGATCCAATCTATGTCATAGATCCTGTTAAGTGTACGGAATGTGCGACATGTGCTGAGGTATGTCCTGTTGATGCCTGTAAACCGGCAAGCTGATAGAAGAGCGGAGAAGATTTTTTGAAAAAGTGGAAGTGTAGTGTTTGCGGATATGTACACATAGGCGATACGCCTCCTGATGTGTGTCCCAGATGCGGGGCTCCAAAAGAAAAGTTTGTGGAAGTAAGTTAACGATTTAAAACATAGTCAATTTTGGAGTTTTTTATTGAAGTTGAATAAAAGGTTAACATCAGTTGAGGCTTTGGGGCTGGCAATAAACAGGGAAAGGGAGGCATCCCTTCTTTACAAACATATGAGCGGAAAAATAAAAAACCCTTTAGTGAAGCGTAAAATAATAGAACTTGCAAGAGAGGAGTCTCATCACGCGAAACTTCTTACGGATATTTATAGTAGAGAAACTGGAGAAAATCCGCAAAGAATGAAGACTGCTTTTTACTCTGGGAAGATTGCTGAACTAAATAAGTTAGGTATTGAAAAGCTTATCAGGTTCGCGATAAGCAAGGAAAAAGAGGCGGCAAAATTTTACCGTGAAAATGCAAAGCTTTTTAAAGACCAAAGTGGAAGATTTATGTTTGAATATCTTTCTGGCTTTGAAAAGGGACATCAGATATCCCTTGAAGAGGAACTTAAAGCAATAAAACGTTTTCCTGAATGGATGGATAAAGAAGATATACTGAGGGCTACACATATAGGCCCATAATTTCAGACATATTGTTAAGAGCTTATAACTTTTCTCATTGGAGGTGCTGACAATCGATACCATTCTCGATAAAGAAAAATTAAAAGATCTTTATTACCATCTTGTTCTTACAAGAACTTTCGATGAAGAAACAAGGAAACTTTTTAAACAGGCAAGATTTGCCGGAACTTATTTTTCTGCTGTTGGACAGGAGGCCACTACTGTTGTCCCGTCATTTCTCCTTGAAAAAGATGATGTTGTAGCTCCATCACACAGGGAACTTGGCGCCAATATAGGCAAAGGGGTTCCTCCTAAAGTAATAATGGCGCAGATATATGCCCGCAAAACAAGCCCTGATAAGGGGAAATCACATCCATGCCACTATGGTTATGCACCTTTAAACGTTATTACACCGGCAAGTACGGTTGCAGGCCAGATTGTATTAGGTACCGGAGCCGCGCTGGGGTTCAGGCTTCTCAATAAGAAGAATGTTGTAATAAGCTTTTTTGGTGATGGAGCTACAAGCCGCGGATGTTTTCACGAGGCTCTTAATTTTGCAGGCGTCCATAAGCTTCCCATTGTCTTTTTATGCCAGAATAACCTCTGGGCTGAATCAGTTCCTTTAAAACTTCAGACCGCATTGACTGACCTTTCTGACAGAGCAAAAGCTTATGGATTTCCCGGAATTACTATAGACGGGAATGATGTAATGGAAGTATTGAAGACTTCCAAAGAAGCTCTTGATAAAGCCAGAAATGGCGGTGGTCCGACTTTTATTGAATGCAAAACATACAGATGGTATGGCCATTCCGAGATAGATCCGGCTGACTATAGACCTCCTGAGGAGGTCGAATACTGGAAAAGCCGTGATCCTATCCCCAGGTTTGAACAACTCCTCATTGAACATAAGATTATAACGGAAGAAGAAAAAAAGGCTGCCTACAGCAAAGCAAAACAGGATGTTGATGAGGCTGTCGCATATGCTGAAAACAGCCCCTTCCCGCAGGCAGAGGAGGCACTTGAAGACCTTTACTATGAGGGGGAATAAAAGTGCATAAGGTTACGTATATAGAGGCTATAACTGAAGCGCTTCGCGAAGAGATGGAAAGAGATGATAAACTCTTTATGATGGGAGAAGACATCGGTCTTTATGGCGGGGTGTTCAAAGCGACTAAGGGATTGCAGAAGCAGTTTGGCGAAATGCGGGTTCTGGACACACCTCTTTCTGAATCACTTATTGCAGGTGCATCAATAGGTGCGACTTTAGTCGGTTTGAAAGCGGTACCGGAGATACAGTTTGCTGATTTTATAACTCCTGCCATGGACCAGATAATTCAGCAGGCTGCAAAGCTGAGATACCGTTCAGGTGGTTCCTACAGGGTCCCAGTAGTTTTCCGCGTCTGCTGCGGCGGAGGAATCGGAGGTGGTCTATACCATTCGCAAAGTAATGAGGCGTGGTTTGTCGATCAGCCGGGACTTAAAGTAGTAGCTCCAGCAACCCCTTACGATGCGAAGGGATTGCTGAAAGCCGCCATAAGAGACAATAATCCTATAATTTATTTTGAGCATAAGAAACTTTATCGCAGCCTGAAACAGGATATACCTGATGATGATTATATCGTGCCGATCGGGAAAGCGGACAGGAAGCTTGAAGGGGAAACACTCAGCATTATAACTTACGGTCTGCCGGTCAATTATGCACTTGAAGCGGCAAAGGAGTTAGCAAAAGAGAATATAAAGGTTGAGGTTATTGATCTTCGCACCCTCCTTCCTATTGACAAGGATATGATATTGGAATCAGTGAAGAAGACGGGACGAGCACTGATTGTCCATGAAGCGAATAAAACAGGCGGAGTAGGAGGAGAAATAGCGGCAATAATCGCTGAAGAAGCTTTTGATTATCTAGATGCCCCTGTAACAAGGGTTGCAGGACCTGATGTCCCTGCAATTCCATTTTCGCCTCCTATGGAAGAATTTTTTATGGTCAGCCCTAAAAAGATAGCAGATGCGGCACGGAAGCTTGCAGCCTATTAATTTAATTTCAAGGCTAATTTGTTTTGTAAGTAATTATTTGAAGGAGAACCTGTCATGCCTGTTCCGGTAATAATGCCTCAGCTCGGAGAGAGTGTTGTAGAAGGTACGATATCCAAATGGCATAAAAAGGAAGGAGAGAAGGTAGTTCGCGATGATCCGCTAGTTGAGATAACAACTGACAAGGTTAATATAGAGGTGCCTTCTCCAGCAAGCGGCATCCTTTCAAAGGTATTAGTGCAGGAAGGTGAGACGGTTCCTGTGGGGGCAAAGCTTGGCGTCATATTGCTTGAAGGGGAAAAAGCAGAGACTGAAGAGCCTGCAAAGACAGAAGGTGAAACTGTCAAATCTAAAATTTTGGAAGAGCCGGCTGTTGCGGCTGAACTTGCCATGAAAGAAAGGTCAGAAGCGACCAGATACTCTCCTGCTGTTCGAAGGCTTGCAAGGGAATACGGAGTTGATCCTGATAAATTACAGGGTACAGGGGTCGGGGGACGTGTGACCAAAGATGATATTATGGCTTATGTGGAAAGACAGGCTGAAGAAATAACAGAAGAAGAATTTGATCTTAATCCAGAATTCTGGGTAAAGGTTGTGCAGAAGTCGGTCAAAGCAGAAGGGAAGACGGAGAATGGTGAGGAAATAATTCATCTTTCAGCGATACGTCGCGCTATTGCAAAACAGATGCTGAAAAGCAAGCGTGAGGCACCTCACGTAACAACGTGGGACGAAGCAGATATGTCGAGATGGGTTGATTTCTTAAAAAAACATTCCGGTGAAATAGAGAAGAAATATAATGTTCACATGACCTATATGCCTTTTATTATTAAGGCTGTGGTTTATTCGCTTAAAGAATTCCCTGTCCTTAATTCATCTCTTGAAGGGGATGACCTCAAGATAAAGAAATATTACAATATAGGTGTTGCAGTTGCCCGTGATAGCGGCCTCATAGTGCCGGTTGTCCATTCCGCTGACAAGAAAAGTGTAATGGAGATTGCCAGGGAACTTGATGAGCTGAAGAAAAAAGCGGTAAGTGACAAGCTTACCCTGCAGGATGTTCATGAAGGTACATTTACTATTACAAATGCCGGAGGATTTGGCGCTCTTGCATCTACTCCAATTATAAACTTTCCTGAAGTTGCCATACTTGGGATTCACAAAATAACGGAACGGCCGGTTGTAGTTGACGGAGAAATCACAAAAAGATGGATGATGAATCTCTGTCTTTCCTTTGACCATAGAGTGGTTGACGGAGCTCCGGCAGTTCAGTTCCTACACAGAGTAAAAGAGTATCTCGAAGAGCCTGAAAGATGGCTTCTCGATTTATTGTAGCTGCGCTGTTATAGCTTGCTTTTTATGGTTGGTTTATTAATTGTTATAGTATGGCAATGATTGTGACCGACATGTTGAGGGGTTTCCTTGAACCGGGATATCCGCTTTATTGCGGGGAGTCGTCGCGAAGGATAATAGAACCGGTAAAGATGCTCCTTAAAGAGAAAGAGGGGAAAGAAGCAATAATATTTCTCAGAGATGAACACAACGAAAATGACCCTGAATTCAGAGTATTCCCGAGGCATTGCATAAAAGGTTCAGACCAATCAAAAGTGATTAATGAGCTTCATAGTTACTGGCAGAGGGGAATTGATGTCCCAAAGACCAGATACTCCGGCTTCTATGATACTGACCTCAATAAAATATTGCTTCAGAACGTATCGAAGGACGAGGATGTCACAGTGGTAGGTGTATGCACTGACATATGTGTGCTTTATACATGTTCGGATCTGAGAAACCGTGATTATAGTGTAATAGTGCCGAGAAACTGTGTCGCATCCTTTGATGAAAAAGCTCACGAATGGGCTCTCCTGCATATGAGAAAAATACTGGCCGTAAAAATAACTGAAAGTTAAATATGAAAATTTCAACCGGGACAGGAGATAAAGGGACAACAGGTCTTTACAGCGGACAAAGAATTCACAAGTTTGATCTACGCCCTGAGGCATACGGAACAATAGATGAGTTCGGCTCCTTCCTCGGGATGGCAAGAAGTGCGGCAAAAAGCGAGAAGGCAAGAAATATCAGCCTCTATATTCAGGAGAATCTTTTTACTGTTTGTACTGAGCTTGCAACATTGCCTGAGAACAGGGGAATGATAAAGAAATTTATAACTGACAAAGAGGTGAAACAGCTTGAAGCATGGATAGATGAGCTTGAGACAGAGCTAAACCTTCCTCCGGTTTTCATCATCCCCGGAGAGACATTTTCATCGTCTGTCTTTCATGTCGCAAGAACCGTGATACGCAGAGCCGAGAGAAAGGTGACAAAGCTTTCTGTTAAAGAAGGGGGAGTAAGCGAGGAACTATTAAAGTTCATAAACCGTTTGTCAGACCTTGTATATCTTCTGGCACGCCTTGAAGAGAGCTTGAAGTGAGAATGAATAAAAATGAAGGGGGTATGAAGTGACTGCCGGAAAAAGAAAAACCGGGATCGGTGGAAAGTATCGTGAAGAAAAAGATTCACTTGGAGTGAAAAAGGTTCCGGCTAAAGCATATTATGGAATACAGACTTTCAGGGCAGTTGAAAACTTTGTAATCAGTCCTTATAAACAGCCCTGTGAAATCATTTATTCCATTGCTCTCATTAAAATTGCAGCAGCGATGGCAAACATGAAATTGGGAACTCTTTCAGCAAAAAATGGGAAAGCAATTATAAAAGCTTCCCGCGAAATACTGGATGGTAAAATGGACAGCCAATTTCCTGTTGATGCTTACCAGTCCGGAGCAGGCACTTCAACCCATATGAATGTAAACGAGGTAATCGCTAACAGGGCGAATGAGATGCTTGGACAAAAACGCGGGCAATATAAACCTGTCCATCCCAATGACCATGTAAATCTTGGACAGTCCACTAATGATGTTTTCCCAACTGCCATGAGAATAAGCTCAATCAGAGCATTGAATGACCTGGCCATAAAAATGGACTCCCTCAGCAAATCATTTCTGCAAAAGGGAAAGGAATTTAAAAATATAATAAAATCAGGACGTACACATCTTCAGGATGCGGTGCCGCTGACTCTTGGAAACGAGTTTACAGCATATGGCGAAAATATTGCCCGCTGGGAAAAAAATATTTTAGAAGCTTCTCATTCCCTTGAAGAGCTTGGAATCGGAGGAACTGCGGTCGGCAGCGGTATAAATACAAGAAAGGGATACAGGGAGCTTGTAATAAAGTATCTGCGGGCTGAGACCGGGTTTAATCTGAAAAGCTCCCGCGACCTCTACGAGGCGATGCAGAGCATGGCTCCATTTATAAATGTTTCGGGAAATCTGAGAGGCTTTTGCCTAGATCTTGTTAGAATCTGCAATGATCTGAGACTTCTCTCTTCGGGACCAAGAACAGGCTTAAACGAGATAGATCTTCCTGCTGTCCAGCCGGGGTCATCTATCATGCCGGGTAAGATAAATCCTGTTATACCAGAGGCTGTTACAATGACAGCATTCCAGATAATAGGGAATGATACCGCTATTTCCTATGCCGCACAGGCAGGACAGCTTGAGCTTAATGTGATGATGCCTCTCATTGCCTTTAATCTGTCAAACTCCATAAAGCTCTTAACAAATGCTCTCTCAATGCTTTCGGAAAAATGCATTAATGGGCTAAAAGCTAATAGAGCGATGTGCAGACTTCATGCTGAACGAAGCGTAGGTCTTGCAACGGCTTTAACCCCATACATTGGATATATGAATTCAGCCGATGTTGCCAAAGAATCGCTTAGAACAGGCAGGACAATTGCAGAAATCGTGAAAGGAAAAAAACTGTTAACAGATGATGAAATTGAAAAAATAATTTTCAACAGGCTTAAACGCAATGACTGATAAACTGTTTAATGGAAAAAAAGCCCTTGTCACCGGCGGGGCCAAAAATATGGGGAAAGCCATTTCAATTGAGCTTGCAAGGCTTGGGGCTGATGTTGCCATAAGTTTTTGCAACTCAGAGAATGATGCTCGCGGCACTGTTGAGGAAATTAAAAGACATGGATCATTTTCCGTACACCTTAAAGCCGACCTGCGAAATAGAGTTGAAACTGAAAAGATGGTAGAGAAAGCGGCAGATGCACTTGGCGGTCTTGATTTTCTTGTCAACAACGCTGGAATCTTTCAGCCGGCAAAAATAAATGAGATAACGGAAGAGATGTGGGAAAATGCACTCGGGACTAATCTTACAGGTCCTTTTTACTGTGCACGTAAAGCAGCAGAATTTATGAAGCAAAGAGGCGGCGGCAGGATAGTCAATATCGCATCTCTTGGGGGGATTAAGGCATGGCAAAGCTCTGTTCCCTATTGTTCGTCTAAAGCAGGCCTTATAATGCTTACCAAATGCCTTGCGCTTGCACTTGCGCCTGACATTCAGGTAAATGCCATAGCTCCTGGGATGATAACTTTTCCACCTTCCTATAGTGATGAACAGAAAGAGACTTTTATTAAAAAGATACCTTTGAAGAAAAAGGGAACATTTAATGATATTGCCCGTCTTGCTGCATTCCTATTATCAGATTCAGATTTTATTACAGGACAGGTAATAACCGTAGATGGCGGACAGGATTTAAAATAAGACATGTTGGTTTGGAAATGGAGCGGGACTGCCAAACCAGATAACGTATTATAAACATGGAGGGTGAAAATGGCTGAAGATAAAGGTGCAGAAAAAACATATACATGTAAAACATGCGGGAAAATGAGTACTGAGAGCAGTCATCTTTGCAACCCTGATTATGCGGAAAAAAAAGTCGCTTATATGTGCGAGTATTGCGGAAGGACTGCAGGGGACGCAAGGCATATCTGCAAACCGAAACTTGCGGAAATCAAATTCGTCTGCGAAAACTGCGGCAGAGTGTCTGAAAAAAAAGAATTTCTCTGCAAACCTAAAGACATTGCGTAAGAAATAGAAAAAAAATTTATTAGATGAGGTAATTATGGATATCAACAAGTTCAGTGAGAAATTAAATTACCATATAAGACCGCAGACATTCCCTGTAGCTATAAGGATGTTAAAAGAAGGTGAACCATTGCCAGATAAAACCCGTCGGGTAAAAAAAGATATGAACCTGCAGATAGCAATTTGCCAGGGGATATCCATGGCAAGAAAATACGGATGGACTGTGGCAATGGGAAGAGAGGATATAAACTGCCCGCTTACTAAGATAGCTTTCGGATTTGAAAAAGCAGGAGAGCATTATTTCAGCGGTGAAGCGTGCTGTGGAATGTACACAGAAACACTCGGAGCCGGGGCAAAGACAGAGCAGGCTACGCCGAAGTTTCCTTATAAAAAATACAGCAGTATTATTGTTTCTCCGCTATCATCAGGAAAATTTGAACCAGACGTGATCTGCATTTATGCAAGCTCAGCCCAGGTGATGCGGCTACTTGTTGCTGCGCTTTATAACAAAGGAGGATACCTGACATCAAGGTTTTCAGGGAGGATAGACTGCGCTGATATTGTCATAGAGGCGATGACCACACAGGAGTGCCAGGTTATTCTTCCCTGCTATGGAGATCGCATATTTGCACAGACGCAGGACACTGAAATGGCTTTTACAATCCCGGTTTCTAAAATGGATGAGATTGCTGACGGACTTGAGGGTACACACAAAGGCGGCATCAGATATCCTATTCCATCTTTTCTGCGCTACGAAGGACAATTCCCTGAACATTACAAATTGGTTGAAAAAGACTGGGAAAAATAAAAACCATTTATCCTTGCCATGTTTCAATAGTTGAATAAATGTGTCATGTTTGAAACAATAAACTCCTCTATAATATCATAATTACCAGCTAACTCATTGATTGATAATGAGTGGCACGCTTGTTGCAATTACTATAATTAAATTAGATATTTTTTATACACAAATTGATATGAGATTATAAATGAGGAGGATGAAAGATGTCAGTAAGAGTAGGAGACAAAGCACCGGGCTTTAAAGTCGAAGGAGTTTTTGAAGGTAAGTTTAATAAATACAGCCTTGATGATTTAAAGGGAAAATGGGCAGTTTTATTTTTCTATCCCCTTGATTTTACATTTATCTGTCCTACAGAGATTACGGCATTTAGCGACAGGTTGTCGGAGTTCAAGGCGCTAAAGGCTGAAGTTTTCGGAATAAGCACTGACAGTAAGTTTTCGCATATGGCGTGGATAGAGAGGGATTTAAAAGGTTTAAAGTATCCATTGCTCAGCGATAACAATCATGAAGTCAGCAGGAATTACGGAGTTTTAATTGAAGATGCAGGTATAACATACCGCGGACTCTTTGTAATCGACCCTGAAGGTAAGGTACGGTACCAGTTGATGCATGAACTAAGTGTTGGAAGGAATGTTGATGAAGTATTAAGAGTCCTTAAAGCTCTTCAGACCGGTGAGCTATGCCCTGTAAACTGGGAACCGGGAAAGAAAACGCTCGGCAAAGTCTAAATATTAAAATGACCCCCTCGGGCAACAGCCCGTTTGTAATACCCCCCGGCAGCCTCTTTGAAAAGAGAGGCTGCTTTTTTTATTTGGGATTAAGTCTGACATTTGTTCCGTAAAGAGGGAAAAATATCTCAAAAATTGTTCCTCTGCCCTGCGCGCTATCACATACAATATATCCATTGTGATTCTTTACTAATCCATAAACTATGGACAATCCAAGTCCGGTACCTATCTTTTCCTCTTTGGTTGTGAAAAATGGAACAAAAATGTTTTTCTGAGTTTCTTCATCAATACCTGAGCCTATATCAGAAACTGTAAGGAGTGCGTATTCCCCTATTTTGCCGAAACCATTCCTTTGAATGAATTTTTCATCAATTGTTGTTTTTTCAGTGCTTATATAGAACACTCCTCCATCAGGCATTGCATCTGTTGAATTTGAGCATAAGTTACAAAGTATTTGCTTAATCTGCGTCGTACTGGCATTTATTATAATGCTTTCTTCTGACAATGATATGAGAAGCTCAATATTTTCCCCGAGAATCGTAGATAACACCATTTTTGATTCTCTGATAATTCCATTCAGATCTGTCGGAATTGTGTTCATTAGAGGTTTTTTTGCAAAGAGGAGAAGATTCTGAATTAAACTTGCAGCAGTTTCTGATGAACTTACTATTTGATTTGCATATTCTTTTAATGGGCTGCCATCTTCTAACTTATTCCTTAATAACGAACTGTAAACTACAATAGCGGACAGAATCTTGTTAAAGTCATGGGAAATATCACTTGTAATCTTCCCTATGCATTCCATTTTATATGCGTGACGAAGTTTGTCCTCAGTTTCCATTTGCGCTGTAACATCTATAACTGCTGTTTGAATGACATTTTTCCCGCTGGAACAACTTGGCGGCATACTTATGATTTGGACGCAGCAAGGCTTGCAGGAAACTGACAGCATTATTTTACAGGATTGCCCTGCTTCGGAATCATTTACGGTATTGCAGAAATTATTGAAATCTGGAAAAGAATGGTAATCAATAAAGAGTTTAAAAGACTTGTTTATAATATCAGATTTTTCCTTACCCAGAATGGCAGCTCCTGCAATGTTTACATTATGGATGTTCCATTCACTGTCAAAGGTAAAAAGCCCGATGGGTACAGAATCGTAAAGCTCAACATATTTCTTATACAGTTCTTTAGCTGCTGACCTGACATTGATAATTTCTTCATTTTGGATTTTAACCTTTGACTTATACACTTCAGGTTCATTGATGGAAGAATTTTGGTCAGAATATTTGCCATCATCATTTGAATATTTACTGATAGAGGTGCGCAGGTGATGCTGATTATTTGAATCAAATATATCCTTCTTCATTTTATCTACCTCTTTATGGCATTATTTTATGGCGATGAGCTCGACTTCGAAAATAAGAGTTTCATTGGGGCCTATGTCCCGTCCTGCTCCCCTCTCTCCGTACGCAAGTTGTGACGGAACGAATAAGAGCCATTTCGAGCCTGTAGGCATAAGCTGTAATGCTTCAGTCCAGCCAGGAATCACACCATTGACTTTAAAGGTTGCAGATTGTCCGCGGTTATAGGAGCTGTCAAACTCTGTACCATTGATAAGAGTACCCCGGTAATTGCATTCTACTGTGTCGGAAGATGCCGGCTTTTTGCCGTCACCAGCCTTGAGTATTTTATACTGTAATCCGCTCGGCAGAGTTACAACCTCTTCCTTGTTTTTGTTATCAGAGAGAAAAGCCTCTCCTGATTTCTTGTTTTTTTCTGCTGTTGCAATTCTTGATTGTGCCTGCTTTTTGAGCAGATCGCTTTGATAGGTGTTCATGGTTTCACGGAGATCTTTTTCATCCATCATTATCTTGTTGCCTGAGTATCCGTCTTTCAAGCCATTTAGGAGAATATCCATATCAATATTTATGCCCAGCTTCTTGAAATTCCTACCCACATCTACCCCGATACCGTAGCTTACCTTTTCTTTTTCTGTTTTAAGAAGCTGGCTCTCTTCAGCGCTTGCCTGAGCAGCCAATATGCAAATCGCAAGAACTACAAACCATTTATACATTCTTATTATGTGCATCATTTTTTCCTTTTCTAATTTACAAATACTAAGTTACCCCCTCCGTTCCCGGAGGGGGGCTTAGTTTAAGTTTGTGTCTTACAAGTCATTTTGAACAATACTGCTGTTCAGTCATGAACTTGCCTAGTTATTTTACAGTCAGTTTCATTGCCTTGCTGACAGGTGCTGTCCCATATCCATCTGCAACCTGTACAGTAAAGTTAAATGTACCCTTTACTGTAGGAGTACCGCTTATAACTCCGTCGGTGCTCAAAGAAAGACCAGCCGGCAGTGAGCCGGAAATTACCGACCATGTATATGGCTTAACCCCGCCGGTTGCTTTTATAGTGGTTGAGTAAGCTTTACCACTGGTTGGATTACTTAAAGTGGATGTTGTTATCGAAAACGGTGCTACTCCTACTGTGATAGACAGGTTTTTACTTCCGCTGTTTCCATCGCTGTCTGTAACCTGTATAGTAAAGTTAAAGGTTCCCGGTACTGCAGGGGTACCCTTTATGTTGCCGCCGGTTGCGGTCATGGTTAAGCTTAGTCCATCAGGCAACGCACCACCTGTTATAGTCCATGAGGTGTACGGTGGGACACCGCTTTTTGCCTTTACGGTATAATTGTAAGCTTTTCCTACAGTTGCACCCGGTAAAGTGCCCGTGGTAATGATAGGCGGATTAATAACCGAGATTGTCAAAGACTTTGTTGCAATGAGTCCGCCTGCATCAGCGACCTGAACTGTGAACGTGAAGTTCCCGGTTGTAGTCGGCGTACCAGAGATGAGACCACCGCTGGTCATGGTTAGTCCAGTCGGCAGTGAGCCGGAAGTTTTAGACCATGTGTACGGCGCGGTACCATTTGTAGCACCCAGTGTCTGGCTGTAGGGCGTTCCAATAACCACAGTCGGCAATGGACTACTTGTTGTAATGATCATTGTCGATGCTGTTACAGTCACCGGCAGGGAGTCACCTGCAGCATTGAATACTGTAACACGATACGAGTAATTACCTGCGCCAGTAAGTGTAGTGTCAATAAATGAAGTTGAATTCGCAGGGGCATTTCCAACAAATGCATAAGCTCCACCAATGTTTGCCCGCTCAATCCTGAAGCCGATCTCATTTTGTGGATTGCCTAATGTACTCGCTGAAGCTGCTGGTGTAGGATCTTTCCATGTCAGTTCGATCCCTGTTAATACTCCTGAGCCTGTCAGGCTGGTTACCTTGTTTGGTACATTAACCACAACGTTAAAAGCTATTGGACGCATCATGTCATTTTCTTCATGCCCCAGAAGATGGCAGTGCCATACGTATTCCCAGCCAAAGTTCACATAATCATTAACAACTGTAGTTGGGAATCCGGTAATCGCGTCTATACTTGGCCAGCTTGTGACGCCATCCACCGGTTTTGTAACATCCATGGGGCGTACGCTCTCGGGAATTCCGAATGGAAGTTGAGGAGCAACCGGTCTCATGGCAACTATGATATCTTCCAATGGGTTCATCTTGACTGTTTCTTTCCATCCAAGTTCATTCGCATCAGGAAGCCTTATAGCGCCGTCCCATCCAACGCGATTTATAACTTGCACATTAAACAGATGAAAGTGTATCGCATGGGTGTCAACGCCGTTATGTGTAATCTTCCAGATCTGAGTTCCATCACCAGCCGCAGGTGCGAGAGGTGTTATGGAGTCTGCAAGTGTCTCGGTAGTAGGATCTACATAACCTAAGGGGATTGTTGTCTGGTTAGTTGAATTGGTAAATGGCAGCTCAACTCCCAGTGTGGCATTCATTCTTCCGTATTCCATCTCAAAGAGCTCTTGTATAGCCTTTGGCATGAACTGAATCAACAATGGGGTGGTAGAGCCCAATGGAGTAACGCTCATGGAAGTGTCCTGAATCCTTCCGCAGGATGTTCCCATATGGTCAACGACAGTCGTATTGTAGGCTGAGTTGTAAGCAGCCTGAGGCACTATGATCGGGTCCTGAGACGATGCGAATACGCCCTCCGTTGTGGCAGTTGATGCAAAGGCATTATTCAGGTTGGTGATATTAAATGGCGCCGCAGGAGTTGCTGCTGCAACATTTATCTGCATAATGGTGCGTGTGTTAGGACCGTAGCCAGCCAGCGTTGTCGGTGCGCCGCCTGTGTCAGTTTGATCCGGATCGCCAGTGTAGTAGTCGATTCTCGGGTCAAATGCAGGAACAGGCGCAGGGGCATCGTTATAAAGAATCAGTGTTTTTCCTGCAAATGCGGAAAAATCAACGACGACATCTGCCCGCTCTGCCGGACCCATATAGAGAGCATGGTCTGATACATTGAGGACAACGATGTCTCTACGGTTATAGTTATAGTTGACCGGCTGGGCAGGTATTACTACCGGTGCCGGAAGAAAACCGCCTTCAGTGGCTATCTGAATCATATCCGGACCAGCAGTTGTTGGATCCGGTACGCCGCCATCCCTTGCATCCGTTGGCCAGGTTGCAGGTAAGCCCGTACCAGGGAATGCATTAACCATCTTGACTTCTGTGTTAGTCCTGCCATCAGCAGTCGTAACAAGCGGATCCGCTGTGTAAAGCTGGAGGTTAAGGAATCTGTCATTGCATGCATTAAGAATTCTTAACCTGTATGACTTTGGCTGCACTGTTACTGTTGGATAAACTGTACCGTTAACAACCGGTGTATCCATGAAGGCTTCAGGTACAAGGGACGGATTAGGTGTTCCCGGATTTTCCGGAGGCTCAACCGGATCAGTGCCAAAAAGCGGATTAGGTACAGGACCATTTGTTATCATGCTGAAAACAGGCCAGAACAATGGACCATAATCCCATCTGCCCATAGCATTTGCGCCGGACATGTCATATGGATTCTGGTTAGGCATATATACATGAGGAAACCAGAGATTGCCCTTACCACCATACTTGGCTATATCCCATGTTGGATCCTGTTGGGCGAGTTGAGCAGTGTCCGGTACGAAAGTCTTATCCTGAATAACAAGAGGAATCTGGTCAGCAGGTATTATACCGGTTGAAACGAGACTTTGCTCGGTTGTGTCCTGTAACAGATAACCTGCCGCCTCGCCTGCATAAACATTGAGACGGGTTATTCCATAAGCATGGTCATGGTAGAACATCAATCTTGCGCTCTGCTGATTCGGATAATAGAAAGTTATAGACCCGCCGGATGGGACAGGCATGTCAGGAACGTTTTGAGTGCTTACACCAGTGGGAAGTGTTGTTGACTCTCCTGCAGGAACAGTCCACTGATGAGGAGTCCCATCGCTTATCCATGGAGTCAATCCGCCATGTAAATGAAGGGTGCCGCGGTTTTCTGTATAATTGGCTCCATCAGGACCCATACCGGCACCCATTACGGTTGTGTCAACAGGAATGAAAAGATTTCCTGCGCTGCCTATAGGAAGGCTATTGGTGAACTTAATACGTGTCGGTCTGTCTTTCTGGGCTATTATCAGAGGTCCCAGATAATGGGGCACGCTCACCGTTGCATCTGTTGTGTTAGTTTGTCTGTAACCACGAAGTTTAGTGGCGGGCAGGTCAGAATGCAATTTCTCGGCGTACTCGACTAATTCTATTTCATAATAATCTGAGCCCGGATATGTTGTTGTATCAGGAATAGCGACAGGGATATACTGACCAAGATTGTTTGCATTAGCTGCACCAAGTCCGGGGAGTGAATCTACGAACTTCCTGATTCCGCCTGAAACCGCTCCTGTAACCGGATCTACCGTAGGTAATGGACTATTGGCGTAATTCGGGTAAATACCGAAATAATCCGGTGTACCACCGGGATCCATTACACCGGGGACTCCAATCTTTGCGCTCTTATTATTCTTCTTCCCTTTTTTTGACTTCTTGTTCTTGTTGCTTTTCTTTACAGTTGTTGTATCCTGTGTACTCTTCTCGGCTGCGGCACGTGCTTCTGCGGCACGTTCTGCAGCAGCTTTCCTCTGCGCTGCTGTTGTCCTGTTTTGCATCCTTGTTATAATGTCACTGCTATCCTTGCTGTCCATTTGGGTTGTTTGGGCGGAAACCCTATTCCCAATTCCCCATGAAAATGCTGTTACGAAACAAAATAAAACTAAAATCCCCAACCATTTTTTCTTCATTTTTCCTCTCCACATTTTACTTCGTTTTACTGCTTACCTGTGCTTCTGCTGATTTTCCTGATTTGAAGACAAACCTCCCACCTTTCTTTTAGTTGTCTTCATTTGCTAAGTTCTTCGCTTCAGACAACCAAAATTTCACTAATCCTTGGATTTTTATTAAGAAGCGCGCTCTTCTCGATGCAGGTATTTGCAAAAGTTATGCCACAATACAGGACGATAATAGTAATTAAATGTAATGTATTGAAAAATATATAGTTTATCAATGTGAGGTAGTGATGAAGGAGAGGACTTAATAAGCAATTTTTATGGTGAATTATGTTATCTTTCCAAGACTCAAATTTTATAGTTTTTAATATCTAATTGAAAAATAAAAAGAATTTTCTTTGAGAAGTGTTCAGGAATCCGACAGTCCATGGTTTTCACAATTAAAACAGATAAATAGATTGCCATTTTGGTAATAATTCCCCGATAACATCAACGATTCGCTGAAAACAGTGCTGGCAGCATTATAATAAAAGTCATAGAACTTTTTGTTTCATTACTGAAATTGTTTTTCCTTGACAGTTCTCATGTTAACCTATAACTACTGAAATAGTTTTTTCATATATACTTGTACTTAATCAGCTTTATTAAGCTAGCCACATATTTTAAGATTGCTTTAATAAAAGCGCAATTATTATGAAAACAAAAAACATCAGTGAATTTACAAAAAAATCGCAGTATAAAAAAAAACTAATTCCTAATTCAGACAAACCTCGAAATCCAGTTACTAACAAAATCAAACAAAAACGATTTATAGCTGGAATTGGCAGTTCAGCAGGCGGCCTTGAAGCTCTGGAAAAATTCTTCTCATCCATGCCGGCAAATACCGGAATATCTTTTGTCCTAATTGCACACCTTGATCCAAACCGGAGAAATTTAATGCCGGAAATTATCACACACATTACAAAGATGAAGGTGTCACAGGCAGAGGATAATGTAATGGTCAAGCCAAACTGTGTATATGTAATCCCACCTGACAGGAATATGTCAATTAAGGACGGTAAGCTGCATCTTGAAAAAAAGTCTGATTTGTGTGGATTGGAATCATGCATTAATTTCTTTTTAAAGTCTCTTGCTGAAGATCAGAAGGAGAAAAGCATCTGTATAATACTTTCCGGAATGGGTACTGACGGCACAATGGGTCTTAAAGCGATAAAGGACTACTCCGGAATGGCGATGGTGCAGGAGATAAGCTCAGCTAAATATGACAGCATGCCAAGAAGCGCCATCAACACAGGCCTTGCAGATATTATTGCCCCCCCTGAAGCTCTGCCAATGAAGCTTATAGAATATGTTAAAAACTATTCCAAACAGCCGGCAAAGACTAATGTTGACTTAAAAGGTACAACTGAAACAGCCTTTGAGAAGGTGCTCAGGCTCATTCGGCACCGCACAGGGAATGATTTGTCATCTTATAAAAAACATGTGATTTATCGCCGGATAGAAAAAAGGAGGGCTATTTGCCGATTGAAAAACCTAGCTGGGTATGCAGCATATCTCCAGGCAACTCCGCAGGAGATTGACCTTTTATTCAAAGATATTTTAATAGGAGTTACAAATTTCTTCAGAGACCCTCAAGCGTTCGTAAGCTTAAAAAAGAACGCTATCTCCCGGATTTTAAAAAATAAGGGTGACGAAAATGTCATAAGAATATGGGCTCCGGGATGTTCTACAGGAGAAGAGGCTTACTCCCTTGCCATTGCAATCAAGGAGTGCATTGATGAGTCCGGCTCAATGAATGATTTCAAGATACTTATCTTCGCAACAGACATAGATAAGGAAGGGATAGATAAGGCAAGGCAGGGGATATATGATAAATCAAAAATTATTACTCATGTGTCTCCAGCACGCATTGAGCGGTTCTTTACTAAAGAGGGGGATTCTTACAAAATCAAAGATGAAATAAGAAAGATGGTGGTTTTTGCCTCTCATAATATTATTAATAATCCCCCATTTACAAAGCTTGATCTAATATGCTGCAGGAACCTTCTTATTTATTTCACTTCAGATGTTCAAAAAAAAATCAAAATACTTTTTTATTTTGCCTTAAATCCTGATGGTATGCTTTTCCTTGGTTCGTCAGAAAATGTCACTGATTGTCCTGACATTTTTAAGCCTATAGACTGCATGTGGAAGATTTTCATAAGGGAGGATTCACCTTTTCAAAATAAAGGGGAACTGAAAGGGTTGGTTTACAGTCCATCAATTCCATTAACAATGCCCACCGATAAGATGCTGGACAAGTATCATAGTTTTAAAGAAATCGAGCAGGAAATAGCAGAGAAGATACTTGTTGAACGCTTCACCCCTCCTTCAGTTCTTATAAATGAGAAAGGAGATATAATTTATATAAACAAACAGACAGGGGAGTATCTGGAGCTGGCAGCGGGAAAAGCCAACATGAATGTTTTTGCAATGGCGCGGGAAGGATTGAAATATGAGCTTCGCAAAGCCGTAAACAAGGCGTTAACCTTAAAAAAAGATGTTGAAATTAAAAATTTAGATGTAAAGTTGAGCAGTGACTATCAGTCAATCAATATCAGGGTAATACCCATTGCAGAACCTGAAGCTATGAGAGGGCTCTTAATGGTGGTTTTTGAAGACATTATAGAATCTCCGGAAAAGAGGAAAAGGTCTGCGAAGAAAGGCGATGTACAATCCAGACAGGATTCCATTGTCAATTTTCTGGAGAAAGAATTGAAGTATACAAAAAAACACCTGAGTAATGTTCTGGATGATATGGAAACATCACAGGCACAACTTATTTCATTAAATGAACAACTGCAAAGTTCTAATGAGGTGCTTACAATCTCGCAGGAAGAGCTTATTAATGTAAATGCAGAGCTTCAAAGCAGAATAGAAAGCATCTCCCGGTCCAACGATGACATAAGCAATTTCTTCGAGAGCACCGGATTAGCAACAATATTCCTGGACAATAGCGCTAACATAAGGCGATTTTCTCCTTCAGTAACAAAGCTTTTTAATTTTATACAGGCTGATGTTGGACGCCCCATCACAGACATTATTTCAAATTTAAAGTACGACAATCTTGCAAAAGATGTTAAAGAAGTCAATGATACACTTGTGCCAATGGAGATAGAGATTCAGTCTAATGAAGGGGAGTGGTATATGATGAAGATTGTTCCCTATAAGACTGAGGATAACTTCATAGATGGCACAGTTCTGACTTTCCATAATATCAGTGCCTGTAAAGAGCTTGAAAAATATGTGAAAGAAAAACAGGATATTTGGGACAATGCCGTGCGACATGCTGATTTAGTAATAGAAGCAATGCGCGAGCCGCTCTTAGTGCTTAACAAAAGTTTAACCATAGTTACTGCAAACAATGCTTTTTGTCAGGCTGTTAATTTTAGAAGGGAAGATGTGTTAGGTAAGAAACTATTTGAACTCTGCGACAATAAGTGGGATATCCGTGAAGTAATGAAACATATGAAGGAACTTCTTATGAGCGATAGAGAGTTTTACAATCTGGAGATCGAGTGTGATTTTCCGGTAAATGGCAGAAAAATAAAGCAGATCAATGCAAGTATGCTAAGCGTGAATGGTGATACCTCGAAATTTATTCTTCTTGGCATAATAGGCTTAAATGAGAGAGGATAAGAAGACAATTTTTTTGTAAAGCTTTGCATCAAAATAACAACAATTGACAAGTTAAATGATTTTGGCTGAGGGATAGACAATGGAAAAATCATCTAAAAAAGGATTAAATGACCTTAAACAAAAAGCAGAGATAAGCCTTTTATTAAAGAAGAAACGGCGTAATGAACCTGAACTTCCTCCTGAAATTAAACAAAAAACAAAAGCCGGAGTAATCGAGCCTGATCAAGACGCCGTGATTCGTGAGCTGCAGGTACACCAGATTGAACTGGAGTTGCAAAACGAAGAATTAGAGAAGACAAAAAATAAGTTTGAGAGTCTGTCGGAAAAATATTCAGAGCTTTACTTTCTTGCACCACAGGGGCTTTTCACATTAGATAAATTCGGAACTATAATTGATGCAAACACTTTTGGATGTTCAATGTTTAAGACTAATAAACAAAAATTCATCAAAAGGCGTTTCCAGTTATTTGTGAACCCTGATAGCCTTCCGGCATTTAATGTTTTTTTAAAAACTTTGTATAAAAATAAAACAAGAGCTACCTGTCAGGTGAAACTTCTTGATGCCAACAAGACTTCATTAGATGCCGAAATAACCGGTATAGCTATAGAAGAAAAAGAAACCGGGGAAATACATTTTATGCTGGCTGTTAGTGATAAGAGTTCAAAAAATGATTCTAAAAATGAGCCAGGTAAAGAGGAGCAAATAAAAATACTGACTACTATTGCGACAGGGGTTGTCTATGATTTTGACAATATGACAACTCTGCTGCTTAACAATCTCAGGGACATGGAGAATAAATGCGGTGACTGCGGGAAGCTCACAACGAACCTGGGACAAACAAAAACAATTTGCGAATTTATAAAAAAATTAAGCGAGAACTTAGTTTCCATCATTGACGAACGACCTCCGGCAGTGAAAATGTCTTTAAAACAAGAAATGATAAATGTGATAGAAGAAACAGCGACCGTTTTGCTTAAGGATTCAAATATTGTTTATAATTTTGATTTCTCATTGGAGAAATGTCCTGTTGAAATTGAGCGGGAAAAAATAACTACGGTCTTAAGCAATTTAATTACCAATGCACGGGAAGCCATGCCAGGCGGAGGAAATCTTAATATAAGAGCAAGGAATGTTACTCTTGAAGAAACAAATGAGCTTGGTGCGGCCAAGGGGGAATATGTTGAAGTCTCGATAAAGGACAACGGCGTTGGAATATCAGCTCAAGACCTCTCAGAAATTTTCATTCCCTATTTAAAATATGGAGAGATGAAGCAGGCAAAAGGTATAGGACTTGGACTTGCGGCTTGCCGTTTTATAGTAAAGAAGCACAACGGTTATATGAGTGTAGAATCAAGAAAAGGGAAAGGATCAACATTTTTTATATACCTTCCCTGTAAGAAAGAAGCAATAAACGGAATGGAGCTAAGTACAGAAAGAAAATCTGCTCCGGCAAATAACCATTTGCAGAAAAAACTGCTTGTGCTGCACGAACAATCGCCAATGCTGGAATTATACGATGAATCTTTGAAGAAAGAAGGATATGAAATAGTTTATACACAGGACAAGTCTGAGGCAATCCATTTGTACAGTAAAGCTTTAATCACAAGCAGGCCATTTGATGCAGTCTTATTAACCTTAATGATGAAGCAGGGACAGGTTGGCGACGTTGTGCTGGAAATACTTCGCGAAATAGACCCGAAAGTTAAAGCTATTGTTATAAGCAAACATGCTGATAGTCCTGTTATGAGTGATTATAAAAAATTCGGATTTGCAGCTTCACTGCCAATGCCCATTGGAATAAAAAAAGCTCTGGAAATAGTCGGGGAAGTCGTGAGCTCATAAAAAATCCATCTGTTTCAGGGACAAATGTAAATACGTTTTCTTTTTAAAAAATATTTTTAATAACAAGCGCGTTCCAGTGTACTAATCTCCCATCAATTTTTTCTTGCCAAATGACTTCAATTCATTTAATAAAGCGCACTTATTATGGGTATAGAAGAATATATTCCAGGTGATTGGCTGACCACGAAAGTTGATGCCCTCGTCAACTGGGCGAGGAAGGGTTCTCTATGGCCCATGCCCTTTGGTACGGCATGCTGTGCCATTGAGTTCATGTCGGTAGTATCATCTCATTATGACCTCGCAAGGTTTGGTGCCGAGGTTGTGAGATTTTCTCCGCGTCAGGCAGACCTTCTCCTTGTTGCAGGGACCATAACCGACAAAATGGCGCCGGTGTTAAAAAAGATATACGACCAGATGCCAGAGCCTAAATGGGTTCTTTCAATGGGTGCATGTGCTTGTTCAGGAGGTTTTTACAGGGCTTACCATGTTGTGCAGGGGATTGAAGAGATAATCCCTGTTGATGTTTTTGTTGCAGGTTGTCCGCCGACACCGGAGAACCTTATAAACGGCGTTATGATGATCCAGAAGATTGTTGAAAAAAGCTCAGTGAAGAGAAAATCCAGATAATAATGCCAAACAATATTGAAGATAAATCTACTGTAAAAGTCTTAATGGTGAAGCACCCTGATGCTATAATAGATATCAGGGATGACTGCGGCAACCTCGCCATAACCATAAACCGCGCTGACCTTCTCCCTGTATGCGATACACTTAAGAATGACCCTGCCCTTGACTATAAAATGTTAGTCGATGTCTGCGGAGTAGATTACCTTGGGAAGAGGGAAGAACGCTTTGATGCTGTTTACCATCTTTATTCTCTAAGTAAAAAACAGAGGGTGAGGATCAAAGTGCCTTTGATGGAAGAGGATGCAGTCGTTAGCTCAGTTACAGGAATCTGGAAGGGAGCCAACTGGTTTGAGAGGGAAGCCTATGACATGTTCGGCATACAATTTAAAGGGCATCCAAACCACGTAAGAATCCTCTGCCATGAACACTTCGAAGGACATGCCCTGCGAAAAGACCATGATGCAGGGAAAAGGACAAAATGCACACAGATAAGGGAATACTTAAAAGAAGAATTTAAGAAGGTCGGCGAAGACAGGTATGTAGTAAATATCGGTCCTTCTCACCCTGCCATGCATGGTACTTTGAGGATACAGACCCTTCTTAACGGTGAAATAATAGAAGACGCAGAGGCCGAGATAGGATATTTACACCGCTGTTTCGAGAAGATGTGCGAGACTCATACCTATCACACTGCAATTCCATACACGGACAGATTGAACTACTGCTCATCTTTCATGAACAATGTGGGTTATGCTATGGCTATTGAAAAGCTCATGGGGGTTGAGGTCACACCGCGGGCAATCAGCATCAGGGTAATCCTTTCGGAGTTTTCAAGGATGATGGATCACATGGTCTGTCTTGGGGCAAATCTTGTTGACCTCGGAGCCCTCACAAATTTCTGGTATTTCTTCAAACCAAGGGAAGACATCTATGGTTTGATAGAATCATGCTGCGGTTCAAGGCTTACGACCAATTATGTGAGAATCGGAGGCCTCGCGGCTGATGTACCGCAGGATTTTCTCCCCCGCTGTAAAACCATATTAAGCGAAGTTGATAAATTCATGGATTTCGTTGAAAAGCTCAATAATAAGAATGTTATCTTCCATAAACGTACAAGGGGTGTGGGCGTGATGAGCAGGGAAGATGCGATTGAGTATGGATGGACAGGACCATGCCTGAGAGCGAGCGGAGTTGATTATGATGTGAGGAAAGACCATCCTTATTATGGCTATGAGAAATTTGATTTCGAAGTGCCGGTCGGAAAGAACGGAGACACATACGACCGGTATATTGTCCGCATCGAGGAGATAAAACAGAGCGCTAAGATTATCAAGCAGGCGCTTCAAACACTCCCTTCAGGGTCGGTAAACTCAGGAGACAAGAGGGTAGAACTTCCTCCGAAGGAAGAGACTTATTCCAATATCGAATCGCTCATGAATCACTTCAAACTTGTAATGCACGGCATTCAGCCAGCGCCCGGTGAAATATATTCTTTTACCGAGGCGGCAAACGGAGAGCTTGGTTTTTACATGATAAGCGATGGGACGAAAAATCCCTACAGGGTCAAGGTGAGACCTCCATGTTTTGCAATATTCCAGGCATTTCCTGAAATGCTTAAGGGGAAAATGATTTCAGACCTTATTGCTGTACTAGGGAGTTTGAATATTATAGCCGGAGAACTTGACAGGTAAATAATGGAAAAGATAATTTTAAAAAATGCTGACTTTGAGGACCAGCCGAATATAGATGCCTATATTTCACGGGGCGGATACAAGGCTCTTGAAAAAGCATTGACTATGGAGCCTGCGGCAATTACTGATGAAGTGAAGAAAGCAGGCATCAGAGGCCGCGGCGGTGCAGGATTCCCTGCAGGTCTTAAATGGAGTTTCATCCCGAAGGACACTAAAAAGCCCATATACCTTGTATGCAATGCAGATGAAGGAGAGCCGGGAACATTCAAAGATAGATTCATCATTGAAAGAGACCCTCATCTTCTTGTCGAAGGCATTGCAGTGTCAAGCTATGCCCTGAAAGTAAAAACAGCATACATATATATAAGAGGGGAGTTTTACAAGGGAGCAATGATGCTCGAGAAAGCCATAGAAGAGGCAAAAGCAAAGGGCTTTCTTGGCAGTAATGTCCTTGGACGCGATGGAGTTGATATTGATATAGTCGTTCACAGAGGAGCAGGTGCATATGTCTGCGGTGAAGAGACTTCGCTTCTTGAGTCACTTGAAGGAAAGCGAGGATATCCGCGTCTTAAGCCTCCTTTCCCTGCGGTCGTTGGTGCTTTTGGCTGTCCTACGGTAATAAATAATGTGGAAACATTGGCGGCTGTGCCGTGGATAATTTTAAACGGCGGCGCTGCATATGCAAAGATAGGGACTGAAAAAAGCACGGGCACAAAACTTTTCAGCGTCTGCGGGAAGGTAAACAAACCCGGAGTATATGAAGTAGATTTAGGCTATCCTTTTAAAAAATTTCTGGATGAATACTGCGGCGGTGTAAAAGACGGGAAGAAACTGAAAGCTGTAATCCCCGGAGGTTCTTCAACGCCTGTACTCCCTGCCGAAGAAATAGAAAAAGTAAACCTTGATTATGAATCCATTGCAGCAGCAGGTTCAATGTTAGGCTCTGGGGCAGTCATTGTCTTTGATGAAACAGACTGCATGGTAGAGGCAATAACAGTGCTTGCCCATTTCTATGCGCATGAATCGTGCGGGCAGTGTACACCCTGCCGCGAAGGTACTGCATGGATGTATAGGATTCTTCAAAAAATAATGAATGGCGAGGGAAAGCTTTCTGACATAGACCTCCTCTATGAAATCTGCGACAACATAATGGGGAAGACAGTCTGCCCGCTCGGCGATGCTGCTGCCATGCCTGTTGTAGGATTCCTGAATAAATACAGACATGAGTTTGAGTACCATATAAAGAACGGCAAATGTGATGTTAAGGAAAAACATTAGGGCAAAATTAGGGTTATGATGCAATGCCTAAGATAACAATAGATGGAATAGAAGCTGAGTTTGAGACCGGCGAAAGCATATTGCAGGTTGCTGACAGGATCGGTATAGAGATACCACGCTTCTGTTATCACAAGGATCTGCGCTGGGCTGGTAACTGCAGGATGTGTCAGGTTGAGGTCGAGAAGATGCCGAAACTTGCCATTTCATGTGCAACGGTTGCAGCTGACGGGATGGTTGTTTATACAAAGAGCCCCAAGGTGGTAAAGGCCGTAAGGGGAGTACTGGAGTTTCTCCTTCTCAATCATCCGATAGACTGCCCCATATGCGATCAGGCTGGGGAATGTTTCCTTCAGGATTATTACATGCGTTACGGCCTTTATGATTCCCGCATTCCGTTAAATGATAAAGTCAAAAAAAGGAAAGTTTTGAGGCTTGGCGACATGATTGTGCTCGACACTGAAAGATGCGTCCTTTGCTCTAGATGTGTAAGATTCTGTGAGGATGTTACAGGCTCAAACGAATTTGGATTTTCAAACCGCGGCAACCGCACTGAGATCGGGACTTTTTATGATGCAGTAGTTGACAACCCCTATGCAGGAAACCTTGTTGATATATGTCCGGTAGGCGCGATTACGAGCAAGGATTTTAGATTCAAGTGCAGGGTATGGTTCTTAAACACAACACCTTCTGTATGTCCTACATGCAGTACAGGGTGCAATATATATGTAGAATCAAAGAACGGCTTAGTCCAGAGGTTAAGGCCAAGGTACAATGCAGATGTCAATAAAAGCTGGATATGCGACAAAGGGCGGATGTCCTATAAACTTATAAACGACGAAGGAAGGCTCTATCAGGCGCTTGAAAAATCCGGCAGTGGTTTTCAGGAAATATCTTATGAGAGCGCAGTTGAAAAAGGGGCTCAAAAGCTTAAAGACATTGCCTCAAAATATGGCAATGACAAGATACTGGCAATAGCCTCTCCAAAAGGGACAAACGAAGACCTATATCTTTTTAAGAAGTTTTTTTCTGAAGTCATTAGAACTCCGCACATCAGCCTCGGAGAAACGGATGGCGTTAACAACGCTTCAGTAATGGAGGACAAGGTCTTACGCCGTATTGATCCTAACCCCAATACTGTTGGCGCGGGACTGATTGGAATAAAGGCTGACGATGGGAAGATGACTCCTGAGAGGGTCGCAGATATTATAAATAAGAACGGGATTAAGGCCCTTTATCTGATGTCGCCTGAAATACTCCGGGACGGTGCAACATCTCAGCCGCTCCGTGATGCGCTTAAGAATGTTGATGCAATTATAGTCCATTCAATGTTTGTGCCGCTTTCTGATATGCCGGCTCAGATTGTATTCCCTTCAGCATCATATGCCGAGGCTGACGGGACTTTTACGAATTATGCAGGTCGCGTGCAGAAAATAAAATCAGCAATCAAGCGGAAGGAAAGTGTAAAAAGCCATAGCGAGATATTTCAGGACATGATTAATAAGCTTGGTGGAGACGGAAAAAAGCTTTCAGCACCGGCCATATTTAATGAATTGGCAGGAGTGGTAAGTGCATTCAGCAGCATTAAGTTTTCAGATATTGGAGATACAGGGGTTCAATTAAAGCTCTGATGCTAAAAAACCGGGATTTATAAAATGATAAAAACAAAAATAGTTGAAGTTGAAGATAAGAGTATTGCTGCAAGTTTAAAAGGCCTGATAGTCACAATGGGTAACCTTGTAAGCAATGTAGTGAAAAAGGATAGGCCTACAATTGAATATCCTGAAGAGAGACGTGAATACTCAGAAAGGCTGCGAGGAGTCCATATCCTTAACCGCAGGGAAGACGGCACCCCGAAGTGTGTTTCCTGCTATATGTGTGCGACCATATGTCCCGCAGAGTGCATTACCATAGTAGCCGAAGAATCTCCTGATCCATCCATAGAAAAAAGGCCAAAGAGTTTTGAGATTGATATGCTTCGCTGCATATTCTGCGGGTTCTGTGTTGATGCGTGTCCGGTTGAGGCCATAATAATGAGCAGTGAACTTGAATGTTCATTCAATAAATTTTCAGACCGCGTTAACAATATTGATATTTTAAAGGATAGACCTTCCTTAAAAACTGCTAAGCTTGGTTACAGACCAAGATAGCGCCGGTCTAAGGGAGGCAATCAAATGCTTTCCCATCAGGAACTGACAAACAGGATATTTGGCAGTAAAACTTCCGTTTCATTCTATGAATTCGTGACATCCATACTCCATGATCCGGATTATGGCTACTACGGCAGGGGAAGGAAGCATCCAGGGATATACAGGGATTTCTACACAGCTCCGGAGCTTACTAACGCCTTTGGTATCTGCATTTCAAAATTTATTATCTCGCAGCTTAGGTTTTTCCCCGCCAATGAAAAACTTGCTATCATAGAAATTGGCAGCGGACGGGGAATGCTTATGCAGGATATTGCTGACAATCTTTTGCAGGCGGGCATTACTGAAGAAAGATTAGAGCTTGTACTTATAGAGCAGAACATAAGTTTTATTAATGAGGCCAAGCAAAGGCTTTCCCATATTAAATTTCCGATTACCTTTTTTTCAAATCTTGATGAACTTCCCTTTTTTGACAGCGCTGTGGTCATATGCAACGAATTATTTGACGCACTTCCTTTTTCGAGGATAAGATTAAACTCCGGTGCGCCCAGTGAAATTTTCGTGAAAATTGAGGGCGAAACAATCCATGAAATTGAAAAGGAAATATCAGAAGAAAAGGTAGAGAAGATTTATAACAGATGGTTTTCTGATTTAACTGGGAGCGGTGAGGTTGAGATAGCTCCCGGTTTTGATATTGTACTTAACAGGATATCGAAATCCATTAACAAAGGAGTCATGCTGATAATAGATTATGGGGACCTTGCACACAGGCTTTATGCAGAGCAAGACCCGCATCCTACGATGCGGTGTTATAGGAACCATAAAGTTTCTGATGATCCCTATGAATTCCTAGGCGAGCAGGATGTGACCTGCTCAGTGAATTTTTCTGAACTCATATATGAGGCAATAATATCCGGTTTTAGTATCGCTGATTTTACGGATTCCCGTTCTTTCTTTATCCGATGGGGGATTCTTGAACAGCTTTCCGCACTTGCAGGAAACGGCAGACTTGATATAGAAAAGTATAATGAAATACAGAAGATAAAGAATCTGGTACTGCCATCCGGTATGGGAGACATTTTTAAGGTCCTGCTCCTTGAAAAAGGGATAAGGGAAGATGGCTTAATATACTGAGGTTAAAATATAATGCATGGTCTGGCAGCCCTGTTTAGGCTTAAAAATTCATGCGCCTGCCGCAGGAACTGCCAGGCTATAACAGGTTGTTTCTTGTAATATTGATGCAGGATTTTGTGATACGCGGGTTAAACTAAGATGAAAAAAGAGTGTTACTGTCTTAGCCTCGGCAATGTGAATTACACCCGGGCTCTTAAACTTCAGAAACTCCTTTATGAAAAAGTAATTGCAGGAAAGGAAGATAACTATCTTATTTTGCTCGAACATAATCCTGTTATAACTATCGGCCGTTCCGGAAAAAGGGAGAACCTCCTTGTGAGCGAGGAATATCTTAAAGATGCAGGCATAGAGATTCACAGCGTTGAAAGAGGAGGTGACATAACTTATCATGGGCCGGGACAGATAGTCGGTTATCCTATATTGGATTTACGTGAAGAAAAGGACATTCATCTTTTTGTAAGAAGGGTTGAGGAGGTCATGATAAGAGTCCTTGCCCATTATGATATTAAAGGTGAGCGTATAAAGGGATTAACCGGTGTCTGGGTGGGAAATAAAAAGATAGGCGCCATTGGCATGGCAGTGAGGAAATGGGTAAGCTTCCACGGATTCGCATTCAATGTAAATCCGGACATGAGTCATTTTGATCTTATCACCCCCTGCGGTATAAAGGATAAAGGTGTTACATCGCTTTCAGCGCTTCTTGGCAACGCACTCCCCTCCATAGATGAAATAAGAAAGAGCATAGTTGAATCTTTTGCTGATGTATTTACTCTTTCAATGAAGTACGCTGACAGTGCTATGATTAATATTAATGGAGAAACATTGGATTGAATAGTTTAGCTTTCTATTATAGCCTTATTGCGGCAATGGGGTCACTTCTCGGGATGACGCTCTTAATATTCCGGGAAAAATGGGCAAGAGCAAATTCTATTAAACTGATAAGCTTTTCAGGAGGAATATTCCTCGGACTTGTCTTTATCCATCTCCTTCCGGAGTCTCTTGAAATAAACAGAGATGCCCTCTGGTTTGCGCTGGCTGGCTTTATTTCTTTTTATCTTCTCGAGTCATTTATGCTTTTTCATTCCCATTCTGATGAGGAGCCGTCAGGGGAGCGTCACCATGAGTTCGGCAGCTTAGCTGTCATCGGGCTCTTGATACATTCCACACTTGACGGGATTGCGATTGGCGCTGGTTTTGAGGTAAACAATACGCTCGGGTTCCTTGCAGTGGTCGCTGTGCTTGCACATAAAATACCTGATGGTATAGCGATTGGGGGTATTTTGTTCCATGCAAAGGAACCAATGAAAAAGGTTGTTCTTATTTCAGTTGTCATATCTGCTGCTACTCCTATAGGAACAATCCTTGCATCGCTTTTTCTGAAAGATATAGTGCCCTATTCCATGGGCGCACTTCTTGCTTTTGCCGCAGGCTTCTTTCTTTATATATCAGCATCTGACCTTATCCCGCAGACTCATCGGGAGCATAATGTATATAACTTTATCATCCTTATTTCTGGCATCGCAGCCATGTATATGTTAAAATTATTTTTTAATGTACCGTAAGCGTTCCCATGCGGAATGAGAAAAATCATACCGGGAAAATATATTTTTTTGCTATCCTGATAATAGCCATAGCTATCAGGATTTATTATGCACTGACCACTCCTCTTCTTGAAACTGACGGTGCCATAGCCCTCCTTAACGGCAGAGTATTTGATGAGCGGGGAATCGTCCCCTTTGAAGGCCCATTTGCCGCAATCCTTAACGGAAGTCTTTATAAGATTTTTGGTGAGAGTATTCTCATAGGGAAGCTTGGCGATGCCTTTGCAGGTATTGGGATTTTAATCTTGGTCTACCTTTTTACAAATAAAGCATATGGGGGAAGGGCTGCTCTCCTTGCTTCGTTCTTTGTGGCTTTCTCCCCTCTTAACATACTTTTTTCCATTATGGCAAAGCCGTACATGATTCTTTCTTTTTTTATTACTCTTTCAGCATATCTTTTTCTCATTGGAGCAGTGAACGGAAGATATTACCTTATTGTCCTTGCCGGTGCATGTATCCCGATAGCCTTCGGATTCAGGACATTTTCCATGTTTACGATTCTCGGGATGATGTTGTTGTCTGTCCTGCTGCTCTTTTTGAAGGGAGAGGACGGCAGAGAAGAACAAATAAAATTTTATCATCCACTGATTTTTATTGTTTCAGCACTTTTATTTCTTTTGCCAATTATATTCTGGAGGGCAGGGAGTCTGGGGCTTTATTTCTTCAGGGATTTCGGCATGCCTCAATGGCTCAAATCTCAGGATTTTGTTTATATGGAAAAATGGGAAAACGTTGAGAATCATCTTCTTGACTCTCCTTATCTCTTTTTCCCAGTTTTTATTCTGTTTCCTTTCATTATGATGAAGGACTGCTCAAAGAGATGTGCGAGTCTCTTAAGTTTCTGCTATGCGTTTTCATTCGTGTTCCTTCTTCTTATTAATCCGGGTCATCACTTTCCAAGGATTCTGGTTCCTGCCATTCCATTTTTCTGCATAATGTCAGCTTCGATGATTGATCATCTTGTGAATAACCTGAAACGAGGGGGAAACTATCTTCTCCTTTCTGCACTTATTTTCTCTCCTGTCCTTTATATATTGGGCAGAATGACAGGCTATTTAGATACTGAAGTCCAGTCATCTGCCGGAGTACTGAAGATGCTCTGTTTTATTTCCATGTCATTTGTAATTGTTTTCATATTTTCTTTTGTCGTCTCTAATGAATCTAAAGGGAAGATGCTGATTCCTGTTTCAGTTTTGCTTCCCCTGATTTTAATAGTATTTTCTGCGGAAGGTATCCGCCAGGTTGACAGAAGGATTAATCTGCTTTCTGCGGGAATCATGCCATATATTGGGGCCATAGAGTATTTGCCCTCTTCTTCTGTTGCAAAAGGTATAATTTATGAGAACAATCCATTTGGCATACTTGAGGGTAAAGACTCGAAAGATTTGAGGGACCTGCCTTTAAAGGACAGCCTTTCTCTTCTTAGCGGAGACTACAAGCCTGTATTCCTGAGAAATGATATTTCATATATCATAATGCCTATGTACAAATATGCTGACGGCATATTCTTTACATACAGGGACATGAGCATCAGAGGGAATATGGAAGAACCTAAGATGCATGAAGAGCTCCTGTCTTCCAAAAGCCTCAACCGTATTTATGATAATTCATCCATAATTTGCCTATATGATCCTTCCATAAAACGGGCTGGTAAACCGGATGATTTTACAGACAGGGCCTTTCCTGTAAGACCATATATAGGGAACAGGGGAGGGGAGTTTATTGAAGTTTTTTTCAATGGCTCTTTTCCCAAATCCGGCTTGGATTTCTCTACTGTAACTCTAAAAAATCTCAGGAAATCTCAGGAGAAGCTTACATACATGGTTAATTATATTGATGATGCAGTAGAAGGAGAGTCCTTTTACGAATCAGACGAGGAGCATAATCCCTGGTTTTCAGTCTATTCTCATTGGTCTCAGGGCATGCCTTATATGTCGTCTGAAATAGATTACTTTTCAAACAATGCGGCTATGGTTTTCCCGCTTTATGATAGTTATTCTGAAGGAAAGCTTGTCCGAAAGCTGGCTCTTGATGAGGGGAGCTATAAAGTTTATACAAGGTTAAGTCTGCCAAAAATTAAGTCCGGTAAAGCTCGGATGGATTTCCTGTTTAATGGAAGCACTCTTTCATCTTTTGATTTATCATTACCATCATTATCATCTGGGGGGATGACCAATTCTTTTATTGGCAGAATTAAGGTGCAGAACAGTGAGGAAAGCTCACTCGAAGTCAAAGCATCGGGAAGTTCTGATGGAGCAGGGAATTATATCATATTTGACAGACTTTTTTTTATCCGCGAAGACTCTGTTTATGAAGGTGCAAATAATGAAAAGCAAAACAACACGTTAAATTCTCTTATGAATGAACCATGGCAGATAGTAAAAAGCGAAATTAATATTCCTCCTCTTGCGGAAAAGACTATAACATTACCTGAATATGAGGAACATGCTCCGTCAAGAGTAGAGATTTTTGCATATTCTTCTACAAGCAAACTTTCATCCCTTCTTTATTATTATAGATAGTTTTCTTCAGAAGAATTTTAAACCATAAAAGACCTACGAAACCTTTTTCAGGCATTTTTTAACTTATCAGAGGACTCAATCATTCGATAAACATTACACTTTTTCAGATAAGAAATAAGGATAATTAACTTAACACTCTATATTTAATCAACATGCATAAAGTAAAAAATAGTAAAGGAGTTTCGACTAGCACTTTGAAAAAAAACAATAATATTGCTTCCTCCCGGCAAATAGTCCTCTATATAGCCTTGCTCCACTCATTTATAGTCTTTGGATTGATTGTATATTATGGAGAAGCTATCAGGGAGTTTAAGTTTTTGGGTTTAATTATGGCATTAGTGGGTACAGTATTACTGCTTTCATCAGGTTTTGTCGGATATATGTATTGGAAAAAACATAGAGACGGTAAGGCTAAGAGCTTTGCCGAGATGAAAATATTCAGGGATACCCTGATTGATGTTTTTCCGGATATCATTGCCCATATAGACAATGAAGGAAATCTATTGTGGCTTAATGATTCGGGATTGCATTTTTTTGGTGAAGATGCAGTTGGGAAGAAGATAGAGGATTATATTGATAAGGCTGAAACCTCACAGATAACCCCAGGCATACCTCTAAGCTTTTCCCGCAAGGACGGACAAAAGCGAATCCTTTCCTGGACAAGCAAGGCAATGGTTGATAGCGAAGGGAAGGCATCCGGACAGATTTCAACGGCCAGAGACATCACAGAGCAGCGGCTTGCGGAAAATCAGATAGAAAAATCAGAACGGTATTTAAAAACCGTTTTTTCTTCCATTATAGATGGTATAGCTGTGATAGATCTCCATGAGAAGATCACTGATGTCAATTATTACATCTGTTCTCTTCTTGGTTTTAAGAAAGAAGAGCTTATCGGCAAAGAACTCTATGTCTTGTATCCCCCTGAAAGTCATGAGTTCATTAGAAGTTCCCTTAAAAAACATTTTAAAGACGGGGAGCCCATAAATGGACTTGAAATAGAACTGCTCTCAAAGAGCGGAGAAATCATACCTACAAGCATAAGGGCTGTTCTGCTAAAAGATGAAAGCGGATTACCATTCGCAAGTCTTGGGGTAGTAAGAGACATGAGGGAGATAAAATCTCTTCAGGAAAACCTGATACAGGCTGAAAAGCTTTCATCTGTAGGTGAGCTTATTTCCGGAGTTGCCCACGAGCTAAATAATCCACTAACTGCAATAATAGGATATTCTGGGGTACTTATGGGAAGAGACATCCCCTCTGATGTTAAGAAGGAAGTTGAAGTAATAAACACACAATCTGCGCGCTGTCAGAACATCATATCAAATCTTTTAATGTTTTCGCGCAAGTACGAATCAAAAAAGGTTAATATTGATCTTAATTCAATAGTTGAATCAACATTGGCTCTAAATATTTATGACATGCGTTCGAGTGGAATAGAAGTAATCGAAGACTATGGTTCGGAATTGCCTGAAGCATATCTTGATGCAAACAGGATTCAGCAGGTAATCTTAAATCTGCTTCAGAATGCGCGTCATGCAGTGGAAGCAAAGGAGAGCGGTGTAAAAAGGATAAAAGTTGCTACCAGATTTGACAAAAAGAAATTTCTAATTGAAATCAGTGATACCGGAATCGGGATTTCTTCAAAGAACCTCAGAAAGATATTTGATCCATTTTTTACGACCAAAGAAGTGGGCAAAGGGACCGGTCTTGGTTTAAGTATATCATATGGTATTGTAAAAGAGCATGGAGGACAAATTGTCCTTAACAGCAAAGAAGGGGTTGGGACTAATTTCATAGTTGAATTGCCTTTAATTAAACAGACTGTTTCAGAAACCGGAAATACCGGAGAAAATAAAACAGAAATGAATAATAAAATTGAGAAAAAAAGAATTCTTGTCATTGATGATGAACCTGTTATTACAGATATCCTGATGCTGTTCCTGGAGGAGGATGGACATGTTGTTGATGTTACGCAGAGTGCTGTAGAAGGCTTGAAGAGGATCAGTAATAATGGTTATGATGTAGTATTCTCTGATGTTAAAATGCCTGACCTTGATGGTGTAAGCTTCCTTAAAAAAGTAAGAGAGATAAACCCCGGTTATGAGGACAAGATTATTTTTATTACCGGAGATACATCGAGCATCAAAGCTCTTGATAATTCCAATGATATTAACAATATAGTCCTTTCAAAGCCTTTCACTATGGATGATGTAAGAAAGAAACTGGAAGATTTTTTCAGCTATTCTTGACATCAACGTTTTTTGAGTATATCAAAACAAAATTCTGTTAATCTCAGAAAAGATTTGTGATTTTTTTGTGTTATTCCCCTGTCGCCGGAGTGGTGAAATTGGTAGACGCACGGGACTCAAAATCCCGCGGGGCTTAGCTCCATGGGGGTTCGATTCCCCCCTCCGGCATCTCTTTTTAACCTGATGGAGAGGAGAAGTATTCCTTTACTTATCATTCCGTTCAAGCCTTCCATAATACTGCTCGTTCAGTTGATTAGCGTGATGTCTTCTGCGTCGGTTTTGCTGTAAAGGGATAAGAAAAAACAATAGAATAGTAAATTGGACTTTTAATGTTATATTTTAAATGAAAGTTGCGGAGCCTAATCTCGACTCCGCAACTTTATTGAATAATAAATGTTCTATTTTCAGTTCAATCTATTTGATTTACCCGAGCAATGATAGTGCTGCCTGTGGTGCTGAATTAGCCTGGGCAAGTATTGAAGTACCAGCTTTTACCAGGATCTGGTTCTTTACATAGATTGCAGTTTCACTAGCAAAGTCAACATCTCTGATACGGGACTGAGCTGCTCCTGCATTTTCAGAACTTACCATCAAACTGCTAATTGTTGATTCAAGCCTGTTCTGCAGCGCACCCAACGTACCACGGTTGCTTGTGATTATATCTATCGCACTGTCTATCTGATCTAAAGCAGACTGAGCCATTCCAACTGTGCTTATTGTGGTTATTTGGCCAGAGCTTGCTCCAAGTCCGAGAGCTGAAGAATCAAGATCATTCATTGTTAAAGACAGGCGTGCGTTTGTAGTATTGGATATGCCTATCTGGAATGAT
>JACRJM010000016.1 GCA_016219965.1 Candidatus Schekmanbacteria bacterium | reverse complement strand
TTTTACATAAGTTCACATAAATATGTGTATCACATCTTTACGTGAACTGTCAAACCAATGTCAGTTGTCATGAAAGAACCGGAAGACCTTTGGGAAGTGAGGCGTTCATTAAGAATCTTGAGATACAATTGAACCGTTCTTCGAGAAAGAGAAAACCTGGACCAAAGATAACGAATTAATATAATTATGTATGGTGTCCCCGCGGAATCGGAAGGTAAGTCTTATCCTTGGATATTTAGCGTCAGGAAATACTGTCGAAGAGATTATAGCGGAGTTTCCAGACCTGATAAAGGAACAGATTATTGCATGCCTTGATTATGCACGTGACTTATCAGAATTTGAGGTTGCTGTTTAGTGAGCTTAGGATTCTTTGCAGACCATTGATCAAAGGGAGGTCACGATGTACATAGGATAGAATACTGGCAAAGCTAAGCTTAAAGCTAAGCTTAAATTGACATGAATATCTCATTTTGCTACATTAACTTCAGAAAATAAATTTCCTTAAGAAAGAATATGGTGTAATCCTCTCAAGTTCTTATTCAGAAAGATGTATTCGGAGGGATGAATATGACAAGAGTTGAGCAACTAGAACATGAAATCAAAAAACTTAACCGTGCTGACTTCGAAGTTTTCCGGAACTGGTTCCTCGAATACGAAGCAAATGCGTGGGACCAGCAGATTGAAGAAGATGTTCAGGCTGGAAAGCTTGACAAACTGGCAGAAGAAGCCCTTGCGGCGCACAAAGCCGGAAGGACAAAGGAGCTTTGAAGCACTTTGCTTCTCCTGATTTCTGGGCCTGCTATCGGCAACTTCCGGCAAATGTGCAGGAACTGGCGGACAGAAATTTCGAACTTTTAAAAGCTGACCCGTTATACCCATCACTTCATTTCAAAAAGATTGGCAATTACCGATCCGTCCGTGTAGGTCTTCACTATAGAGCACTGGCAATCGAAGTTACAGAAGGATTACTCTGGTTTTGGATCGGAAGTCACGCTGATTATGATAAACTCATGGGCTAACAACCGTATGTTCCCGGCAGTTTACTCCATCGAGTATCTCTTATCTATTCTAACTGGCAACTGATGATCTGATGAGTAATGTTTCTGATTTCATGAAGGCGTGGGGAAAAATCTCTTGTAAGGGGGTGCGTATATGGAAATCTACGAAAAGGTAAGAAGGTATCTTTATGAAAATATAGGCCACATGACAACCGCAGGCACACCGAAATATGACGTCCTTCAAAACCGCAATATCCCCACTAAACGGGAGATGCTGAAGGTCGCTGAGCTTGAAATGGAGAAGCTTCCGTTCCTCTACTACGGAACAAAGAAAGAGCTTGCGGAGCAGAAGATCAAACCAGTGGTTATCTGAACGATAGGAGGGACAATAGCGACAGCGCCCGATTATTTCTTGAACAGGGATGTATTTACAAATCGTTGTCCCATTTTTTGCTTTTACACTTCAGGATAAACAGAATTACGTACGGTGTCACCGGAATTCTCTCTCAAGATAGAATTAGGCACGTCGAAAACTTGACATACAAATGACTTCATCATATAGTTCAGACGAACATAGTATAAGTATAAAAGTAAATATGTGAGTCTTCTGACGTAGGGAAATAGTAGCAAGCGGAACAGAGGTCATAGTCGATAAGATTGACGACAACGTACCCGGAAATTAACCGAAAAATAGTTATAGGAAAGACGATATAGTGAATGTCCGGTATTATGTTGATCCAGAGACAGATTTGCCCCACATCTCCGGTCATAATATTAAGGAGATGGAAGTTGAGGAAGTTTTGTCAAATCCCGGCGAAGACCGCCCAGGCAGAGAAGGATCGAGGATTACTATTGGACGTACTTTGAATGGACGTTATCTCAGGGTAATATATGTTCCTGACCAGGAACCGAACAGTGTCTTTGTTATAACAGCCTATGAACTGCGTGGCAAGCCTTTAATCGCATATCGCCGTCGCAGAAGGAGGAAACAAAAATGAGACAGAATAAATTTCCACCAGGATGGGACTTAGAACGTGTAAAAAGGGTACTATCTCATTATGAACCGCAGTCAGAGGAAGAAGCGGTAGCCGAAGACGAAGCAGCATTTGAAACACCGGGTCAGACGGTTATGGAAGTACCTACAGAACTGGTTCCAGCAATCCGTAAGCTAATTGCAAAGCACAAAGTTGCATGAAATTAGCTGCCACAAATCATTCAACAGTGACACAGAGGGGCTTCGTAAAAAGCCGTGGCAATTGCAATCTGCAATCTCAATCTCAATCTGAATCTGGGGACAGCGCCCATTATTCCCCGGAACTGGCGTGAATTTCTATCAGGAGATGTCAGCAAAGAAACAGCAGAAGTGATCAGTTGTCATGAAAGAACCGGGAGACCCTTGGGAAGTGAGACCTTCATTAAGAATCTTGAGTTACAATTGAACCGTTCTCTGAGAAAGAGAAAACCTGTGCCAAAGATAACGAATTAAAATAATTATCATGGATATCCCCGGAATTATTCGTAGTCCGAGCTTTTTTGTCCATTACTTTGTACCATTTGAATCGTATTTTACCACAAAAAGGTCGTTGCTACCGTTGCCAGCATTTGTATTCCCATCAAGCCCACCAGCAGGGAGAGGAGCAATCAATTGCAACATTTCAGCATGTGATGTACAATACTGCAGATTTTTGAATAAAACGGGATTGAGGAATTACTAAATAGGATGTCAGAAAGTGAAAGGTGTTTGCAACTTACTTAATAGTTAGGCAACAAGAAAGGAATAATGAAATTGCATAAGACCTTATTTTTATTTTTCAGCTTCTTGATTTATTTTTTTCCTGCGATAGCTAATGGATTGGAACCTGAGGCGAATCAACGCGAAGAAATTATTAATTTTCTTCAAACTCCCCAACAAATTAGTCATCTCGACTGGATGATTCTTCAATGGGAAGTTCAACTACAAAATACAATTGTAAAAAAGCGTCATTAGATGAATTTGAAGCAAGAGAAAATTGCCAATTTAATCCAATTAGATTTGATAAAGAGAGCAGCGCAATAAGGGTCCCAATCTTGTGTATGGACGACATTTTAAAGAATTCAAAACAGAAACGGCTTGACATAATTGAAGAGTGGGCACTGCGTTATTTAAGACTTTTTGATATCTAGATATGGTCTGGCATTAAAGTATCAAAAGAAACTCACGACCAACTAATAAAAATATTCTCGTTTGATGCTACAGCCGTGATTACAGATCAAAAAGGTAACATAGTTGAATTAGTTGAAATCGGTTCATATGAATTTGGTGAGAAAAAACTTCCTAATAAAGGGAAATAATGGCCTATCAACTCAGTACAGTTGACCTTCAGCAACGGAACTACCTTAGGCAGCTGATTTTCAATATTATAAATAGAGGCACATGAATGAAGAAACATCTCGCCAGTTTTAGAAAAGGCTGGCAAAGTGAAAATCTTGCCAAATACATATTATCTAATTTTGCATTTATATCACAGCCGTCAACTATTGCAGATGATTTAGGCTCTGACTTTTTTTGTGTTATATTTGATATTATCCCTAATGGAAAAACCAAATTCCTTGTCCCTAAAGAATCTTTTACAATTCAAATAAAAAGTAACAGAAAATCTTATTATATAACGGGCAAGACTGAATATCTGAAAAGTTTAGGGATTCCATTTTTTGTTGGGGTTTGTAATAGAAGAAGTCAAGTGTTGGATTTTTATTCAGGAGAGTACCTTATTCCATTTTTTGTTGATGAACCATCAGCAGAAAAAATAAAAATTAAACTATGTGAAACGGATGACTGTAAAGAAAATCAATACACCGAAAAAAATAGTGAATTTACTCTAAAATTTCCAAAACTTTTTACTATTAGCTCTGATCATGATTCTCCTGAGTTCAAGAAAGCAATTAAAAATCTTTCAAAAACATGCCGGGCAATATCTCGTAATATTACCCGAAGGAACAACAAAGAATACATCTTTTTTGAATCCTTCTCGAATAATATCATACTTGTTTCAAATAAAAAATTAATAAAGGAATCAATAGATGCTCGACTTAATAAAATCTTCTTTGAACTTGCTTATATAATAGAAAACGACTACATAGATGTTGACTTGAACAAATATGAAAAAATCATGGATTCATTGAGAAAATTATAATTTACAATAAGTTAGATGTACCATAAGATAAAAAGGGTCAATTTGGTTATGGGTGGTTCACTGCTTTTCCCCTAAGAAATCATACTTCACAATAAAAATGTCATATCTACCCAAATACGTATTTCCATCAAGGCCACCTTCTGTAGTCCCAGTAATATAAATATTACCCGATTTGTCCGTCGTTATGCCTTCAGCAACATCATGACTACTCGTACCTATTTGTCTTGTCCACTGCTTTACACCACTTGCATCAAACTTAATTACAAAAACGTCCTCCATGCCTGAACCCGTACTGGCTCAGAACGTCTTTAAAGGCATTACAGGCATACTGAACCCCTCTGTCTGAATGAAATATGAGACCCGATGAAGGCCTACGGCCTATTATAGCTTGAGAGAGTGCCCTGATAACAAAATCCGCTGTCAGACGATCGCTCATTGACCAGCCCACTACCTGGCGGGAGAAGATATCCATGATTACTACCACGTACAGCCATCCCTCCAGCGTCGGAATGTAGGTTATGTCAGAGGCCCAGATCTTATTAGGTCTATCTGTATGAAACTTCTGCTCAAGCAGATTCTCCGCCACAGGCAGATTGTGCTTTGAATTGGTCGTTGCCTTAAACTTGCGTCTGCTCCTGGCTACTATGCCGTTACTCCTCATGAGCCTGGCCACACGGTTCTTGCCGCACCTGATGCCCTTGGCACGCAGGTCCTCGGTAATCCTTGGGCTCCCATAGATCTCCTTACTCCTCTTATGCGATTCCTGTATCTCCATCAGCACCTGATCGTTCTCCCTCTGTCGCCTCCTCTGAGGCCTCTTCCTCCATCCATAATAACCGCTCCGTGACACTCCTAACACCTTACACATCCTCTCCACCCTAAACTCGGAGCTATACCGGTCTATGAACCGGTACTTCATTTCGGGTGTTTTGAGAAGATGGCCAACGCTT
>JACRJM010000014.1 GCA_016219965.1 Candidatus Schekmanbacteria bacterium | reverse complement strand
GTATGCAATCAATGTTGAGACAAGGGTTTATCAGTTTGGAAAGATCGCAAGGATAATCCTTACCGAAACTTTCGTAATGGTTAAGGGGATTCCGAATGCAGACGCCATAGGGCTTTTCACAGGTGTTGCCCACGATATGATCAACAGAACCAAGAAAAGAAGAGAATTGAAGAAGTAAATTTAACGAAACAAACTGATTTAATGTAAGGGGTGAGAGATGAGTCTCTCACCCCTTTTTATTTAAAAACTACCTAATTTGTCATCTTTTACTATCATTATTTCAAAGTATTGCCATCGTCAATTTCTTGGAGACATCCCTGCCATCTGCGTCAAATATTTTACGAGGTTAGTGTTGGCATTTAAGCACTTTTAGCCAAAATAATTGGCAGTTTTAGAATTTATCCAACTAATTATATTGGTATGAATTATGCTTATAGTGGAGCAATCTGAGCGGTATCTCATATAGAGGTTATCGCATTACAACTTCTTAAGGAGGATATTAAATGGGGGATTCATTAACTGAACACAAATCTGCCGTAGAGACAAATCATCCGGATAAAGGGGGTAAATTTTTAACTTTTTTTCTTGGTAAAGAAGAGTACGGGATTGAAATCCTAAAAGTCCACGAAATAATCGGGATGATGCCTATAACTCCTGTTCCCCGCACCCCCAAGTTTGTCCGTGGTGTAATTAATCTTCGGGGCAGAATAATCCCTGTTATGGAATTGAGACAGAAATTTGGAATGTCTTCAGTTGAGCAGACAGACGAAAGCTGCATAATAGTGGTTCAGTCCGATGGAGTTCAGACAGGCATAATTGTTGATAGGGTGTCGGAGGTGCTTGATATAGCAAACGAAAATATTGAGGATGCACCCTCTTTTGGGGCTGGTGTAAACATCGAATATATCCTTGGACTTGGAAAATCTGAAGGGAGAGTAAAACTCCTTCTTGATATTGATAAGATTCTTGAAAATGAAAAGACAGAGAAACTGAATGTAAATTCATGTGCAGAATAATGGCTAAGGCAAATTCTTTTTTATCAACATTTTAAAAAAGGGTTTATGAAATTCTAAATGGGAGTAGGAATATGAAATGGTTCTACGATTTAAAGCTTTCATCAAAACTGATCTTTGCCTTTATAGCAGTATCTTTAATAAACGGTGCAGTTGGCTGGATGAATTTAAACAGTATTCGCAACATGGCAGATTCCAATGAAAAACTTTACAAGGAAATTACTGTTCCGGTTAGCAATTTGGGGATTGCTGCTACAAGTTTTCAAAGAGCAAGGGGGAATCTGCGTGATGTTGTTATGGTAAAGACTGAATCAGAAAAACAGAAAATGCTTGAAAAAGTCAAAGAGCGCGAATCCGAAATGGATAAAAACATTGAGGAGTTCAGCAAAAGCGTAGATACCGAAGAGATGAGAGATTTTAACAGTAACTACCAAAGCGCACACAAAAACTATGATGCAGCAAAAAAAGCTGTTCTCGATCTTGCGTTTGCCGGAAAAGATCAGGAAGCGATAGACCTCCTTAATGGTGAATATTACAAGAAGATGAGAGTTGTGCAGGACATGATAGATGAGATTACTAAAAAGAAAATTTCAGAAGCAAAAGCATCTGCTGATGTAAATGTAGCGTTTGCTGATAGAGTTAGTAGGACTGTTCTTATTGTTTTAGGAATAACTGTTGCATTTGCAATAGGTCTTGGATTCTGGCTTTCTTCCTTAATTGGAAAGCCTATGAAAAGAATAACTGAGGCTGCAGAGCAGATGGCTCTTGGAGATATTAATCAGAAGATTGAAATAACTTCAAAAGATGAAGTTGGACAGCTTGCAGATTCGTTCGGTAAAATAATTGCATCACAGACAGAGCTGGCAAATGCTGCGGAGAAAATTGCTTCAGGTGATGTGTCGGCGAATATTAATATTAGAAGTGAAAAAGATGTGCTTAGCAAGGCGTTTCAAAAACTTCAGAAAACTATACTCAGTCTGACTGCTGAAATGTCGGAGCTGGTCAATGCTGCTAAAGAGGGAGTTTTATCCAGGAGAGGGAATGTTTCAGGATTTGATGGTTCTTTTCGTGAACTTGTAAAGGGAATCAATGAAACGCTAGATGCAGTAATTGAACCAGTAAATGAGGCATCAGAAGTTTTAGAGCGTTTAGCAAAACGTGACCTTTCAGTAAGAGTTACCGGGAATTATGAAGGTGATCATGCAAAGATAAAGAATGCCCTAAATGCTGCTGCAGAAAACCTTGACCAGAGCCTTCAGCAGGTTGCGCTTTCGTCTCAACAGGTCTCATCTGCATCGGGCGAGATAAGCTCCGGGAGCCAGGCTCTTGCAAGCGGTGCGTCAGAGCAGGCAAGTTCCCTTGAAGAAATATCGAGCAACTTACATGAGATGTCATCAATGACAAGACAAAACTCAGCAAATTCGAAAGAAGCAAAAGCGCTTTCAGATTCCGCAAGAGAAAGTGCGGCAAAAGGTACAGAGAGCATGAGCCGTCTTTCCTCGGCAATTGATAAGATAAAAGCTTCTTCAGATGAAACAGCCAAGATTATTAAAACAATAGATGAGATAGCCTTTCAGACGAATCTTCTTGCGCTTAATGCTGCAGTTGAAGCAGCGCGTGCCGGTGATGCAGGGAAAGGTTTTGCAGTTGTCGCTGAAGAAGTGAGAAACCTTGCTATAAGAAGTGCAGACGCAGCGAAAAATACGGCTGCAATGATAGAAGGTTCAGTAAAAAACTCTGAAGAAGGTGTTATTATCAATCAGGAAGTATTGAGGAATCTTAATGATATAAATGAACAGATACACAAGGTTGGAGCTGTAATGGAAGAAATTGCTGCTGCTTCGGAACAGCAGACGCAGGGGATGGAGCAGATAAATACAGCTGTAGAGCAGATGAATCAGATTACACAGCAGAACGCAGCAAACTCTGAAGAATCGGCAAGCGCTGCTGAAGAGCTCTCAGGGCAGGCAGAGGAAATGCGAAGCATGGTTTCATCATTCAAGCTTACTGCTGCAAATTCCCAGATGTCGAACCTGACAAAAAAAACAGATGTAAACCAAAGAATGACAGAAAGAATTATTGCGAAACCAACCGCAGTTAATAAAAGAACAGGCGTTAATTCCATGAAAAAGGATCCGGAAAAAATAATCCCTTTTCAGGATATGAATGACAGGGATATACTTCAATCGTTTTAACGTTATATAAAATATAGATAGAAAAAATAAAAGGGGTGATTTTTTTCACCCCTTTTATTTTGCAAAGCCATTATTAAGATTATTTTATTTTAGTGGGTTTTCTTCCAAAAAATCTATTTTGCCTTTAACTTCTGCCATATCGATAACCGGGATTTTAGGAGCATATATTCCCATCAGTGCGGTGGCAATACCCTGCGAAAGACTCCTGTATCTCAGGTGGACATCTACAGTGAGCGGAGATACTGCATCAGCAGGGATATTAAAAGAATATGATTCAATGGCTGAAGACTTTGGAGGAATCCTGTTGTCGGAAAGAATCCTGTCGGCGAGGGCAACATTGATGACAGGTTCTCCTTTTTCATTTCCAAGCTGAGTGTAATATCTAACTGCTTTTTTATCTATCTCTCCCTTTTCATCGATTGCTCCGGTCCTAAGGATTTCTTTACCTGAATTGTCCGTAATTTTAATGTCAAGCCACATTTCCCTCAGTTCCGAGAGTCCTGTAGGCAGATAATGACCTGCACCGGAGTTTGTAACTTTTACCTGAACCATTGCAGGAGCATTTTTACTGTATGAACCGCTTTTTATGAATTCCAGGGAAGCGGCATTCTGGAGCCTCTCGACCGCCATGTCAGAGTGAACCTGATTATTTTGCAGCGATGTTACAACTGCGTTGCCCCCGACGAAATAATGCGTCCATATGTGCTTCCTCTCCGGACCAGTATCACATGCTTTTCCCGGGTTGTCCGGTCTTTCAGTGGTACCGGTGGCAGGAATACCCGGCCTTTGCCTCATATGACAATCCTGGCAGGTGACCGTAGTAGAGGGATCAAGAGTATTATAAACGCTTTTTTTCCATTCTTCGTATGTGCTTTCAATCGGTACCTTTGTTGACATGTGGGACACGTTGTGGCAAAGACCGCAGAAATCAGATTTAGTATGAAGTTCAGAGTATTTTGAAGGATGATAAGATGATTTGGAATCTTTGAAAGGCCCAAGCATGGCGGAAGGGCTATCTTCTCTTTCCCTTTGTTCAACCTCATAACCTGCATCGCCCAAATGTTTAATCTCATCGATGTAATGGCACCAGTTGCAGAAAATACCCTGGGCCGCGATATCTTGAAGTTTGTCGTAATCTCCCGCAGGCGAAGTGAGGACAGTCGATCTGAAACCAAGAGGAACATGACATTTTACGCATGCCTTCATCTCAAGCTGTTGCCCCTCCGTGGTTGCGTCAACCATAAAAAGTTTTGTCGCTGCACGCCATATTGGATCTGTAAATGCCTTGCTATGCATGGATCCTTTCCATTGGTCAAATATCTGCGTATGGCAGTCTGCGCACACTTCAGGGCTTATGAAGTCTTTTACCTTTACAGCCTTGAAATCGAATATTCCCATATTTTCAATTTCTTTCATTGTTTGTCCTTCTGAATAACAGAGCAGGCTAATCGAAAAAAAGATAATAATGGAAATAAGCGGAGTAAATTTTTTCATCCTGATACCTCCTGAACAAGGTTAAATACAACAGAGACTAAAATTTAAATTTATTCATAATATATGTTTTTTCAATTCTTCAATAAATTTTTTTTATTAATTCTAATGGTGTCATAAGTTTACATAACATTTTTTAAAAGCTATAAAAATTATTTATAATTTTCTTGTAATGACATAACAGGGAGCTTTGTCTGCTGAATGGAAATTAAAGGCGCACGCGTAAACAACCTTAAGAACATTGACTGCTCAATCCCATCCGGGGGAATTACGGTTATTACAGGAGTGTCAGGTTCAGGGAAATCCTCTCTGGCTTTCGATACGATCTACGCGGAGGGACAGAGGCGTTACGTCGAGTCGCTTTCAGCTTATGCCCGCCAGTTTTTGGAGAGGATGGAAAAGCCTGATGTAGACAGTATTACAGGTATTCAGCCAGCCATCGCCGTTGAACAGAAAAATTATATCCGCAGCTCCCGTGCCACAGTGGGCAGCCTTTCCGAGATAGACGATTATCTGAAGCTTCTCTTTGCACGTGCAGGAACGACATTCTGTCCTAAGTGCAATATCCCGGCAGTCAGGCATACGCCGCAAAGCCTTGTGGACAGAATAATTGAAAAATTTTCCGGAAATAGAGGAACTCTCGTTATTCCAGTTCCTGTTCCGCACAAAATAGATGTTTTAAACTTGTTCGCTGAAAGGCTTAAACAAGACGGCTTTTTCAGGGTAATGATTGATGGAGAGGTTAAGGATATCGACAGCATTACCTCCGGTCAATTTGCTAAATATGATGAAATAGACATGGTCGTTGACCGGTTTTTAATATCGCAGGAAAATACCGGACGAATAAGCGACGCTGTTGAAACAGGACTTCGCCTTAACACGGAAAGAGGCGCGGTTGTTATTGAAGGCTACGGTATATTCCATTATGCTTTTTCTTTTTCCTGTGAGAAATGCAGGAAATTTTTTACCAGCCCTGAACCTCATATGTTTTCTTATAATTCTCCTGTTGGCGCATGTCCAAACTGCCATGGTTTTGGAAGAGTAATAGGGATAGATCTCGACAAGGTAATTCCGGACAGAGATAAACCTTTAAACAAGGGGGCTATCGCTCCCTGGAACAGCCCAGCTTATGAGGATATGTATATCACTTTACGGCACGAGCTTGTAAAAGCAGGAATATCATTTACTTCATCATTTAATAAACTTTCCCGGAAGGGAAGGGAGATCCTCATTGAAGGAGCGGGAGATTTCTGCGGCATAAATGGGTTTTTCAAGTATCTGGAAGAGAAAAAATACAAACTGCACATCCGCGTACTGCTTTCAAGGTACAGGAGTTTTGAACTCTGCGCTGTATGCAATGGTACAAGACTCAAGGATGATGCGTTATGGGTGAAGGTTTTGGGAAAAAATATATTTGAACTTCAAACAATGTCTATTGATGAACTTTCCGTATTTTTTTCTTACCCTGCATTTCGTGATTCCGGTTTTGAACCAGTAAAATTAATCCTCGAAGAACTTAGGAACAGGACAGGGTATCTTCTTAATGTTGGTTTAAATTATGTTACGCTCAACCGTCAGGCAAGGACATTGAGCGGCGGAGAGATGCAAAGGATAAACCTCTCCAAAGCGCTCGGCAGTCTTCTTACAGGAACGCTCTATGTCCTTGATGAACCGACCGTAGGGCTTCACCCGAGGGACACATCAAGGCTCATAGGGGTATTAAAAGAACTTAGCCGCCGCGGTAACACTCTTGTAGTTGTAGAGCATGATATGCAGGTAATAAAAAATGCTGATAAGATTATTGACCTTGGCCCGGGTGCGGGTGAATTAGGAGGTGAAGTAGTGTTTGAGGGAACTTTTGATGAACTGTTGACGAACAAAAATTCACTGACAGCAAAACACATATCAGCTCAGCGGGGAATTTCCGCAGGGAAAAAACATAGTGTCAGTAATGTAATAACAATCTCGAAGGCAAAAAAGAACAACATAAAAGGTGTTGATTTTAAAATTCCACTTCAATCCTTTGTATGTCTTACAGGTGTTTCCGGTGCAGGAAAATCAACTCTTCTTGAAGAGATATTATATCCGGCAATTAAGAGTATGAAGGGCGGTAAAATTTCATCAACGAAATGTTTTGACAGTATCGACGGGATAAAAAACATTGATTCTGTAATCATGGTTGACCAGTCGCCTATCGGGAGACAGGCACGCTCTAATCCTGTGACCTATGTGAAAGCATACAGCGAGATAAGAAAACTAATGGCAGGAACAAGGAGTGCTGAAATAGCTGGAGTTACAGAACGTGATTTTTCTTTTAACACCGGTGACGGCAGATGCCCCAAATGCAATGGACTTGGCAAAGAAAGGGTTGAGATGCAGTTCCTTGCAGACCTTGAGCTTATCTGCGATGAATGTGACGGTAAACGGTTTAGAAAAAAAGTTTTGGATGTGACACATAGAAACAAGAACATATCAGACATCCTTAATATGACAGTTGAACAGTCTCTTGCTTTTTTCTCTGATTCTCCTCAGGTGAAGAAGAATTTGTCGGTACTTAAAGATATGGGGCTTGGATATTTAAAGCTTGGACAGAGTACATCGACATTAAGCGGGGGGGAAGCACAGAGGCTTAAGCTTGCCGGGCTTCTTGTTGAGAAGAAAAAAGAGGCAAGCTATCTGTTTCTCTTTGATGAGCCAACTACCGGTCTTCATATGGCTGATGTCTATAATCTCGTTGAAGTTTTTAAGAAGCTTGTTGCAGAAGGTAATTCAATAGTTGCCATTGAACACAATCTCGAATTCATAATAAACGCTGATTACATTATAGACATGGGGCCAGAAGGTGGTGACAGCGGAGGGAGAATAGTCTGTGAGGGAACAGTGATGGATGTGGCGAAGTGCAAAGAATCTTATACGGGAAAATTTTTAAGAGAAAGGATAAATTTAGATTTTGCTATCTAATTGTTACTTCCCTTCCAGAGCGTTATATACAGCCTCGGCGAATTTTTTTGCAGATGCCGGTCCGTCTGCGGTGATTATTTTCCCGTCAATTGTTACTGCCTCTCCTGTATATACTGCACCTTTCTTTTTTAGCGTATCCCCTTCGGATTGCCATACAGTTGCCTTCTTCCCTTTGAGCAATCCAGCATTAGCAAGAGTTACAGGAGCGAGACAGATAGCAGAAACAATTTTTCCTTCATTATATGCCTTCGTCGCTATTTTATGTACGAGCCCGTCATCCCAGTACTCGGATGCGCCTGTGCCTCCTACAAGTAACAGTACATCATACTTGGAGATGTCAATATCCTGAATCTTGATGTCCGGTTTTACGACTGCTCCCAGCATCCCCTTGGCAGGAGATGTTGTTGATGAGGCAATTGTTACAGAAATTTGCTTTGACTTGAAGAAATCCCTCGGCACAATAAGCTCTTCATCACGATAGTTTTTACTTGCGATTATCATGAGCACGGATTTTTTACTGTCTGCCTGAACTATTCCTGCTAAAAAAATAGGGAATAATATTGAAGCAATTACAAGTGCAATTGGGATTCTCATATCTATCTCCCTTATTTTGTAAGTGTTTTTTCATGGCTTAGTTCTTCAAGGTAATCTTGAAGACTTCGGAAACTGAATCTAAAAACGTTTTCTGGTCGTTCGTTTCTTACAATGTTTGATTCATTTAACATGATTAATTGGTCTCTTGTAAGAAGTCCTCCTGTTATTGCGATTTCAGAAAAAATTGCTGCCAGCTTCGCCAGAAGATGCGGCATTTGAAAAACTATCCTTCGGAGGTTAAAAGACTTACAGATAAGTTTAATAAGCTCCGGATGCCTGTATACTTTGCCGCCGCCTAGTTCAATAGTCTTCATTTCTGTCAGAGGATTTTGGAGCGCTGAAATAAAGCAGGCAGCAACATCTTCTACCCATATAGGTTCAAGACTGCCGCTTCCAATTGCAGGTATTACCGGCGAGAGTTTAATAATCTTTATGAACAGGTTTATGAAGTTATCTTCCTTTCCAAATATGACGGACGGCTTGAATATGGTGTAATTTAGTCCGCTCATCCGCACATACTCTTCCGCTTTCCATTTTGAGATATGATATGCGGTTTTTCCGTTTTCCCTTGCTCCAAGAGCACTCATATGAATAAATCTTGTTATTCCGGCAGACTTCGCAGCATCAACGATGTTCTTCGTTCCTCTGTAATGAATGTCTTCAAATGAAGCTGTGTCAGTTTCAGCTATTATTCCTACAAGGTGGATAACTGCAGAGCAGTCTGACATCTTTTCAGGGAGCTCTTCATTGTTTGTGATGTCGCCATTGGCGAACTCGCATCTAGGAAACTTCCATAGAGATATTTCATTGGCTGGGTTTCTCACAAGGCATTTAAATGAATAACCTTTTTCAATTCCAGCCTTTAGAATCGATTTACCTACATAACCAGTAGCACCTGTAATAAATATTGGTTTATTCATAATTTATCATTCTCCATTAGTATTATATTTACTTGCTTCTATCTCAGCAAGCTTTGAAGGATATGCTCTCTGAAAAAAGTATGATGTATAAGAGATTTTTATCATGAGGTTGACAGAGGGAAAAGTCTTCGATATAAGGATTTTAAATTAACAAAGGAGAGAGCGTATGAGCGACTCATTTAAAAGTCTTGCAGAAGCTTTGATTATTGCGATGAAGAATGAAATACGTGTAATTGAGTTATATACTCATTGCCTTAAACGCGACTTGAGTGAACAATCCCGTGAAAGCATTAAGGCGGTCACAAGGGACGAAGAAAGGCATATGAAAATGCTTAGCGAGGTGTTTGAGAAGAAAATAGGTAAAAAAATAGATGGCGCCAAGCTTAAAGACCACTCGCTCAAAGCAATAAAAAATTTAACCCTTGAACCCTATTCAATTCATATCATAGATGTTGCGATGGGATATGAGCACAGGGAAAAAGACCATTTCATAAAAGCACAGAAGGTTTACGGCTCTGATGCTGATATTAATGCCCTCTTTGTACAGCTTATTGCGGACGAAGAGGCCCATATAAATGTACTCGAAAAAGAGAGAAAGGCCGTACTTGGGCTCCCCTTCGAGGAGTTTGAACTTGATTTCTATGTGAGAGAATAGGAGAGAAGTACAAAAAGATGAATGCCGTAGCAATAGTCGGAAGTCCAAGGAAGGGTTCCAATACTGATACGCTTGTTGATAAGATTCTTGAGGGGATTGCAAGCGTAACAGACCTAACTGCTGAAAAAATATATATAATTGACAAGAATATAAACTATTGCACAGGCTGTGGATTTCATCTTAAGCAGGCTGACAAGGATGAAGGAAAGAGATGTTCGCAGGATGATGACATGGCAGAGATACTTCAAAAGCTGATAAAAGCAGACATCCTGGTTTTCGGAACCCCTATTCATATGAGGACTCTTTCAGCACCGATGCTCAATTTCCTTACAAGAATGATCCCTCTTTTGCGGATGAAGCCCATATTGGATGATAATGGAAAGATTGTGTCAGCAGAAGTTAAATCCATGATTGCGGGGAAGAGAACAGCAGTTGTTACTAGCCAGGGAGACCCCATGGCTTTTTCAGGAGTTATGGCGATACAGGCACTTGTTACCAACCTTAATGATTTCAGAACTACTTTTGTCGGAGACCATATGAGTTTGGGAAATCTTAAAAGAGGGTTAGTGAAAGAACGCCCTGATGAGCTCCAAAAAGCCTTTAATCTGGGTGTAAGGCTTGCTTCAAAAGTATAAATGTAAATAGTAGAATACCATATTAGTTTTATTACCTACCTGTCGATAAAGTTATCCATCAAATTCGAAGTTTTCTGATTATCAGCTGTATCAATTACTATAACTGCTGAGGATCTTATGATCTGGATGGATAAGATAAAAAACTGCTTATATTTTTTCCCTCTTGTTTTCCTGTTTGTAGCATTCAGTGCAGATGCAGGTACAATAACCGTAAGTTCGAATTCCCAGGGGAGCGGGAGGGATTCAACCATTACACTCAGGGAAGCTATACAGCTTTCAGAAGGGACACTTCTTGCTTCAGATCTCACTACTGATGAACAGTCTTTTATTTCAGATGAAGTGGGGCAAGGAATCTCTGATACGATAAATTTCAATATTTCCGGAGAAGGTCCTCATATTATAGATATTGTGAGTCCACTACCTAATATCAATGATAGCGGAACCGTCATTGATGGATATTCACAGCCAGGTTCCTCGCAAAACACCGTAACCGACAGGACGACACAAAGTGATGCCATTATAATGGTCGAAATTAATGGTAGCTTGCTTGCCGGCAAATACAGCGGCTTTGCGGTTTCCTCTTCAAATAATGAAATCTGCGGGCTTTCCATTCACAGCTTTCAAGATCATGGTGTCTATGTTTCAGGAACTAATGCAAAAAACAACTGGATATGGGGAAACTATATTGGGACTGATTCTTCAGGTTTAACAGCTAAAGGGAATTCTAATGATGGCGTTATTTTAATAGATGGAGCAAGTGACAACATAATAGGAACCAATGGCGATGGTTCTGATGATATAGCTGAAAGGAATATTATTTCAGCAAACGGAAATTTCGGTGTGGATATATACGGTGCCGGATGTGACAGGAACAGGGTAAGCGGGAACTATATTGGGACAGATGTTACTGGCAAAAACGACCTGGGCAACGGTGATAGCGGGATCAATATAATTAATGGTCCACAGCAGAATATTATTGGCACAGATGGTGACGGTATAGGTGATGGAAACGAAGGGAATGTTCTCTCCGGAAATAAAAGAGGAATTTATTTAAGAGGGACCAATTCATCACTGAACATAATAGCAGGCAATTATATAGGAGTTGATGTTACAGGTGAAAATCCTTTAGGCAATGATCACGCCGGTATTTTTATTTCTGACGGTGCCAGCGGCAACATAATAGGTTTTGATCCAGTTTTTCAGAATGGCGCATCAGCAGGAAACATAATATCAGGAAATGGTTTTTGGGGGATTATTATTGCTGATTCAGGAACTGACAATAACGCAGTAGCCGGAAATTACATAGGTGTTTCTTCTGACGGCACTGCGGCTGTGGGCAACGGCTTTGGGGGAATAGCTATAATAGACGGCCCAAAAGATAATATCATCGGTTTTGCAGATTATTCTGAAGGTTCAAATGTTATCTCAGGAAATAATGGAGATGGGATAACTATAAGCGGGAATGGTACGTCGGACAATAAAGTGTCGGGGAATATTATTGGAACGGACCCTTCTGGTTCCATCGGAATCGGTAACAGCGGCAACGGGATAATTATAAAAGGAGGAGCATCATCAAACCAGATTGAAGAGAATAAGATTGAATACAACGGAGGAAGCGGGATAAATATTTATTCTGGCGGAAACATATTGTCAAAAAATCTTGTTTCTTCTAATGAAGAGACAGATATAGTAGTTCATGATAGCCCAAACGACCCTTTGCCGCCTACAGATAGTCCTTCAATAATCAGCGCTTCTATAGACGAAGATGGAATTCTGCATATCAGAGGTATTGCTGATAGCGGTACAAAGATAGAAATTTTCGGATATTCTTCAGGGGCGCCTGAAAACATAAGTTTCATAGGAGAAGCGGCTCCCAATAATAAGGGTATATGGACGTTCGACATCACGTCTTCATTTGTTGTAGGAGATTACCTGCTTGCAACAGCCACCGGGCCAAACGGTTCTTCAGGATATTCAGAGCCTTTTAATATTACTCTGCCGGGTCTTTCTGTTAACATTGTTGGTCCTTCAACAGCAGGACGCGACAGTGAAATAACATTGAATGTTTATTACTCAAATTCGTCATCTCAGACTTATACAGGAGTAGGGGTAACTGTCCCTTTGCCTGAAGAAGTTGCTTTTGTATCAGCATCGGATCTTGGTTCTCTGGATAACCAATCAATAGTGTGGGAACCTGGTAATATTGGCATTAAGGGGAATGGTGTTTTATCGTTTAAGGTAAAAGTTTCAGGTGACATTCCGGACGGTACCAAAATTACGTTTACCGGATATTCCATCACGTCCACTGAATCAGATGAAGTTTTTGGGAATGATTTTCAGTTTATATTAAAAGGGGAGGCAGATCTTTCTTCATCTTTTATCAGTATTGAAGATGTCAACGGGAAGAAAGTAAATAAAGGCGATACACTAAGATATAAGCTTCACCTTGTTAACAGTGGAAGTGCAGATGCTTCGAATTTTAAAATTACGACTTTTTTGCCTGGCACTTTTAGTTCCTATTCTGTTGTATCTGTGCCTGATGGAGTAAATAACGAGTCATTCATCGAAGCCGGAAAATATGTTATTCTACTTTCAGGATTTGATGTTCCTGCCCAGAGCGAAGCCTTGGTTATCATCGACATGCTTTTAAAAACTTCCCTCAAGAAAAATAAAGCTGTTAATTTGAATTTCAGCCTTGTGTCTGATGAATCTGCCGGTTCAGGGGAAGTGGAAGCGCCTGAGGTTAAGATTGGGAGTATAATACCAAAAGGCTCAATGAAAATTATTCCTACAGATAATGTAAGTATTATCCTTGGGAAAACCAAAAGATTCAAAGCTGAGATAAAAAAAATAAACCTTAAAAGAGTCAGATGGACCATGTTAGAAGGAGAAGGGACTATAGATGCCAACAAGGGTATTTACAAGTCGCCTGCAAGGGCTGTGACTCCAAAAGTTGTTAAGGTTAAGGCAGTTTCTGTTTACGATCCGGAAATTTATAAAATAGTTAATATCAGAATTATCCCTGTAGAAGTAAAAATAGATGGTCCGGACAGGATAAAAATTAAAAAAGGTGGATCCATGAAGCTTAATGCCTCTGTTAAAAATGCTAAGAAAAAGAAAATAGTATGGAAGGTTAATGGAATTAAAAGTGGTGATAGCACTGTGGGAAAAATAAGCAGTAAAGGTGTATATCAAATGCCTTCTTCTCCGTCATTTACTTCGGTGACCATAAGAGCTGAGAGCTTTGCCGATTCCACAAAATATGCGGAAAAGAAGATTTTTGTAAAAGGCAAATAGCTGAAAATCTCCTATCTTTTTATATCTCCTCCTTGAATTAATATCCGTTTTTTTTAAAACAATAAATAGATTAATGTTCTATTTTATTGATTGAGAAGGAGCGGGATGAACAGATTAGCCAATGAACAGAGCCCCTATCTGAGACAGCATGCAGAAAATCCTGTGGACTGGTATCCATGGTGCGATGAAGCTCTGGAGCATGCCCGTAGAGAGAACAAACCAATACTTGTGAGCATCGGTTATTCATCCTGCCACTGGTGCCATGTGATGGAAAGAGAATCATTTGAAAATGAAGATATTGCAAAAGTCATGAATGAAAATTTTATAAATATCAAGGTTGACAGGGAGGAACGTCCTGACATCGATGAAATTTATATGCATGCGGTACAGATGATGACCGGAGGAGGCGGATGGCCGCTGACAGTATTTCTCTCTCCTGACCTTAAGCCTTTTTTTGGAGGCACTTATTTTCCTCCTGATGAGAGGGGAGGATTGCCAGGTTTCAAGCGTGTTCTTATTTCTGTTGCGGCACATTTCAGGAATAATCCTGAAAAAGTAGCTGATTCATGCGAGAAGCTTTTTGAAGGACTTAAGGAAATGGCGCGGCCATCGGGGAGAGAAGGGAAAATCTCTCAGGATATATTTGATGATGCGGCAAGAAACCTGAGGTTTTCCTTTGACGGCGTACACGGAGGGTTTGGAGATGCTCCAAAATTTCCAAGACCTATGGACATTCAGTTACTCATAAAACTTTCAGAAATACTTTCAGAAATAAATGATTATCAGTTTTGCCGCGACATGGCGCTTTTTACTCTCCGCAAAATGGCAGAGGGAGGGATAAGAGATCATATCGCAGGAGGATTCCATCGTTATTCAGTTGATGAGAGATGGTTTGCTCCGCATTTCGAGAAGATGCTCTATGATAATGCGTTACTTGCGACAGTCTATTTTGAGGGATACAGGATATCAAAGGATGAGTTCTTTAAATCCATTGCCATTGAAATACTTGATTTTGTAACAGATGAGATGACTTCTTCTCACGGACTTTTTTATTCAGCCCTTGATGCAGACAGTGAAGGTGTTGAGGGGAAATATTACCTTTGGAAGAGAAAGGAGATTAGCTCTCTTTTAGGGAGTGAGAATGCAGAGGTGTTCTCCGATATTTTCAGCATTGAACAGAATGGCAACTTTGAAGAAGGGGAAAACATCCCTTTCATGAGGATGGATATTGATGGTGCAGCAAGAAAATGGAAGATAGACTCTCAGAGATTGAGAGAGAATTTGATCGAATGGAAAAATATCCTCGCCAAAGAAAGAAGAAAAAGAGTAAGGCCCTCAACTGATGATAAATGTATAACGAGCTGGAATGGTCTAATGATATCAGCTTTTACACGCGCCTATATGCTCACTTCATCAGAAAAATATCTTACTCCGGCGCTTAAAGCTGCAAGATTCTTTGCAGAAAGTTTTTCAAACAACAGCCTAATATTCAGGATTTACAGGAATGGGAAAGGATACCAGAAGGGTTTTCTTGAAGACTATGCTTCATTAGCTCTTTCCTTTATTACCCTTTACAGGGCGACATTTGATCCGGCGTGGCTGGCCAATGCGATTATGCTCAAAGATAAAGCTATTGAGCTTTTCTGGGACTCTGACGAGGGGGGATTTTTCAATACCGATGCCGGGAATATAGATGTCATAGTGCGCGGGAAAAGTTCATATGACAATGCAATGCCTTCAGGCAACTCGATGATGTTTGAAGCTATGGTCAATCTCTCCCTCCTGTGTAAGAGAGATGAAGATAGCAGGAAAACAGAAGAAACACTTAAAGCATTTTATCCTTCATTAAATTCTGCTCCGCAGGCTTATCCGGGATTTCTTGGAGGATTGTACGATTACTTTTTCAAAAAGAAAGAACTCTTCGCTGTTTTAAAGGACAGGGGAACATTTCAAGAAATAATATCATCTCTCTCAGGTTGCTGTGACTCACAGACTTCTCTTGCAGGGATTATTAATGCTGACAGCAAAGAAGCTTATAAAGCAATCCTTCCTTCTTTAGTTGATAAAGAACTGCCACACGGTAAAGATATGGCTTTTTACTTCTGCGATGAAAAATCCTGCAAGCCACCAGTTTACAGCATTGATGAGCTGGCTAAGATTATTTAATCTTAGTAATCTTGAAACTGCACTCGCTGTCGCCTGAAGGGATATGTTTTACTCTTTTCCATTTCCCGAGGCCGTATTTTTCACCAAACTTGGAATCATAATCGCAAAGTATCGGGCATGGATCAGGAAGGTTTCTTTTCCTTGTTACTGTAAGGTAGGGACAATGTTCAAGATGTTCGTACCAGATCTCTTCTCCGTTTTCTATTTTCTTTTCAGCCCAAAGCTTCCAGCCAAGGACAGGAAAAATTGAAAGCTCAGCCTTTATGATGTCATCAAGGTCTCTCTTGGGACCCTGCGAACCTTTTTTAAATTTTGTTTCATAAATTTCCTCGTACATCTTTGCGCCTTCCGCTTCGCCATAGGCTTCGGTGAGTGCGAGATAAAGTTCTGTAAATTTAATGGCATTAGCATTGATAAGCATTTCCCTCTGTTTTTCAACAGGGAGTGTCTTTCCTTCCTCTCTGGCCATAATTATTACCTCCGGTAATTTAAATTTCGCTGATAGACTATAAACATCCCTATAATATTATTGAAAATATTGCAATGGAGACTTTATTTCTTGCCGCCAAACTTTTTCTTAAGGAATATTATTATGTCTTCTGACTCAAGCATAGGCTTGCCGTCTATTACAAGGCAGGGGACCTGATAATCATCAGTCAAATCTATAAGCTCATCCCTGTATTTCTCATTACCTATTTCCCTGTACTCAATGAGTTTTTTGATTTTGAGCTTTGATATTGCATCCCTTACTTTTGCGCAGTATGGGCATTCATCCATGTGATAAAGGATAAGATTCATTTTCTTTTATCTCCTTTTTTTTCTTTTCCGGCTTGATTCAGTGTTCACAGTTATAATCGTTTTTATATTACCGCGCGGATTAAAGTCTCCTGTAATCTCAAGCCACCGCGGCTTGAGGAGGGCTACAAGTTCGTCGAAAATCTTGTTTATTACCTCCTCGTGGGATATGTAAACATTTCTGTACTTGTTGAGATAAAGCTTAAATGATTTTAACTCAACTATGTATTTATCAGGCATATAATCTACTGCAACAGTTGCAAAATCAGGATAACCTGAACGGGGGCATAAACATGTAAATTCCCGCGATTCTATTTTTATATGATAGTTTTTGTCTGTTGCAGGGTTTTCCCATTTCTCAAGCTTTGCTTCATCTATTTCTTTTTCTCCGTATCGCATATCTCTCCTTAGTTATCATTTATCTATCATTATGCGGGTCCCTTGAAAGGAATGCGAAGAGTCCGCCTATAATAGCTGAGTTTTTTAGAAACTGTATTATCTGCATCTTTTGTGAAAAGTCAGTATGAAATATCAGAGTAGTTGGAATAAGAAAAAGGATCAGAAAACGTGCGCCCATTTTGTCAAAGAAACCGGTTAAAACTAAAAGCCCCCCGCCAAGCTCCAGTATAATAGCACACACCAGAAAGAACCCGGTTAATGGCATGCCGTAATCTGCCATGTACTTCATTGTCCCCTGCGGGTCAGCTATTTTCCCTGCACCTGAAATAAGAAATATCGCAGCGATAAGTACACGGGAAAGGTAGAGCGGAAGTTTTTTAAGGTATTTCATTTTATCCCCTTTCAAAAAAATTATTTTTCCATCCTTCTCATATTCCCTGATGCACCCCATCCTCTGATGCGATAATATTCTTCTATCATTTCCTTCATTTGGGGGAGATGGTCTGCTGCAGGACCCTGTCCTCTTTTTAATGTCAGAAGACGTTCCGGCAGAGTGTCTAAATCCGGGGTTAATCCAAGCTTCGTGTTTATCTCATGCTTAAGGTTAAACATCCTCTCGCCGCATGACATAAGCGATTCAAAACTTGCATCAGCACCGGTGACTAAATTAAACCATTCAGTAACTTCCTTTGCAGTTATACCTCCAAATGATGTAGGGGAATAATACTGGGCATAACCTGCCTGAGCGAATATGCAAAGCACAAGCGAGTTTAATATATTCGAATAGTTCTGTCTTCTTACAACCATATCAGCAGTGCCTTCTGCAGTGAATCTCACATCCAGCAAATTTACGAGGTCTGAGCCGTCTATATGCGGGTTTGATGCGGATAAATGGCTTGCGCCACGGTTGTCTGTAGCGTAAGTCAAAGCGAGAAAATTATGGGTTCTTGGATCATGTGCCGGCACTTCAAGCCCCTTTACCTCTATGGCTAATTTCTCTGCTCCCCTGCCTATAAGCGAGGCAGCTCTTTTTGTTCCTTCTGCAAGGATATTGCCAAAGCCTTCGCGCTGGCAGAGTTTTTTAAGCATTTCTATCATTCCCCTGCCATTGCCGAATCTCAGATTTATTCCATCAGTGTCCTTCTCAGTGATTATCCCTTCCTCGAAACATTCCATGGCGAATGAAATAATACCTCCAGCAGATATGGAGTCTATCCCCTGCTGGTTGCATATGTCGTAGGCTTTCTGAATATGCTTCATGTCGGTTACACCGCATTGAGAGCCCAGTGGGGCAAAGGATTCCCAGACAGACTGTCTAATGCCGTCTTTCACGTTCGATTCAACACAGCCTGTTCTGCAACCTGAACATAAGTAGGGCTTTGTGTGACGAACATGAAGCTCAGCTTCTTTGAGAAGGGCTTCTTCAAAACCGGCAAGCTCGCCGTCACGCCAGTTATTAACTCCATGCCTTCCATCAGCGACAAAATTGGAGAAAACAAACTTTGCTTTTTCCACACGGTGCTCAGTGTCATTTATAATAAGTGCCGGCAGTTTTTCTTTTATGGATTTCATCAATGCATCGCTGTTTGCCACTTCGACCCTCTTTTCACCGCTAACAGCAATTGCCTTTAAGTTCTTTGACCCCATTACCGCGCCCACTCCGCACCTTGCTGCTATTCGCGATGCCGGTCCGTCATGGACTACTGATGCAAAGCGTACAAGGTTTTCACCGGCAGCCCCAATGGCAGCGACTTTTGTTTTTTCTCCTGCCTCTTTTTTAATGATGGAATCGGTTTCCCATGAATCTTTCCCCTTTAGATGTGCGGCATTTTCAATTGTAACGCTGGAGTCTGTTATCCTGAGATAAACAAGCTTTTCAGATTTTCCGGAAATTACAATACCGTCAAAGCCTGCTCTTTTAAGCTCCTTTCCCCAGGTGCCGCCGGCGTATGATTCTCCCCATAATCCGGTAAGGGGCGAAATGGTTGCTACGCAATGCCTGCCGCTCCAGGGAACTATGGTGCCTGTCAAAGGACCTGTCATAAATATTAAAGGATTCTTTTCATCAAGTGGACTCGATATGGTGTCTAAGCTGTCGGATATAAGCTTTGCCGCTGCCCCGCCGCCGCCAATGTAATCTTCTGCGAGTTTTTCCGGAAAGGGGATTGTTTCAATTCTTCCTTCTGTGAGGTTTACATTGAGAATGTTACCGGTATAGCCTTTGTATTTCATAGTAGTCCTCATGATTTTTATTTCATCATGATAATTTATTAAGCAAAAAAAAGAGCAAGTCAATCATATCTTATTCTTATCTCTATGGTTTTTTCATTGATAACATTGATAACACATTGATAAAACGAGCGTTGACAAACAGGGCTGATTTTAATAAGTGAGAGACGAAAAGAGATTTATGAAGCTGGAGAGTAAGTTAATGGAAGAGTGCATATTCTGCAAGATATTAAAAAAAGAATGCCCGGGACATTTTATATTTGAAGATGATAGTGTCGCCGGATTTCTTGACAATCATCCTCTTAACAGGGGACATACTTTGATTGTGCCGAAAAAGCATTATGACAGCATGATAGATGTTCCTGACGAGGTGCTTTCACAGTTGATTGTCACGACTAAAAAAGTCGGCATACAGGTTTGTAATGCACTTGATGCTGCGGGATTCAATCTTTTTCAGAATAACGGCACTCATGCGGGGCAGGTAGTCCCGCATATTCATTTTCACATAATCCCGCGATTCAAGGATGATCCTTTGCGCTTCAGGCCCGACAGGAAGCAGGCAGACGCAGAAGAGCTTTCTGCGTTAAAGGAAAAAATAATTGCGGGGAACGGGATGGGTTTACTGTGAAATTAATAGACAGCCACGGAAGAAGCATCAATTATCTTCGTGTATCAGTGACTGACCGCTGTAACCTTCGCTGTATCTACTGCATGAAACAGGGGGGGCTTGAGCAGAAAGAGAAGGCAGAGATACTTACCTTCGAGGAGATCGAGCGTATTGTGTCTTCCGCTGTGAAGCTCGGGATATCAAAGGTGCGTCTTACAGGAGGAGAGCCTTTAGTCAGGAAGGGATTTATCTCCTTTGTTGAAAAAATATCGAAGATTCCTGGAATAAAAGATTTAAGCCTCACCACGAATGGAAGCCTCCTTGAGGATTATGCAGAGAGACTAAAGTCAGCGGGTATCATGCGCGTGAACGTGAGTCTTGATTCATTGAAGCCTAAAAAATACAGCGAGATAACCTATGGCGGTGATATTGAAAAGGTATTTAAAGGGATTGAGGCTGCCAGAAGAGTTGGTCTTTTACCTGTAAAGATTAACGTAGTTGTAATAAAAGAATTAAATGATGATGAGATCGCAGATTTTGCAATGATGACAATGAAGGAAGATTTGAATATTAGATTCATCGAGTATATGCCAATCGGTTCAACAGACCTTTGGAATGACAGCAGGTATATGCCGACTGATAAAATGCTTGAAATTTTAAATTCTCTTGGAACGCTGGAGAAAATAGGCTCAACGGGACATGGCCCTGCTGTTTATTACAGGCTTAAGGGGGCTAAAGGAAAAATAGGGCTTATCAGCCCCATATCAAATCATTTCTGTTCAAGCTGCAACAAGCTTCGCCTAACCTCTGACGGAAGGCTCCGCAAATGTCTTTTCTCCGATGATGAGGTGGATGTGAGGACTGTTCTTCGCATTGCCAACGGAAACAGCGAAGAGGAGTTGGAGAAACTTCTGCTCCATGCCGTGCAGTCGAAGCCGGAGAAGTTGAATCTGGATGCGCTGGGGAGGCCCATTGCGCGGGCTATGTCGGAAATCGGCGGCTAAGCAGACAAATTCAATTTTTGGTGTTATACTTCGTCAGTGACCAGCTCGCAAATCCTCATGTACAGAAGAGTACACTCCGGTATTGCTCGCTGTCCACTTCCTCGTCTTCCACACAAAACTTGAATTTGCCAAAAAAATTTGCCATTGATTTTGTTTTGTCATTCCCTCGAAAGAGGGAATCCATTTTTCCTTATTTATAATAGTCTTTTGATAAAAAAGTAATTGATAAGTGCAATATTTCAGGCTAAATTAGTATTAAAATAAAGAGAAAAGTTGATATGAAATCGATTAAACAAATATCTGAAATCCTTGAGATGGATACTAAGGATTTGGAGAGAGAAAGCATTAAATCCTTTTTAAGCCAGAAGCTGAGGAGCATTGAAGTAGAGATATTCAAAATAGCAATGAAGCATGGCGTTAAATCCGTAGAAGAGTTAGATGAAAAATTAAAAGAAGGTTTGGTTGAAGAAGATGAAGTGCTCTCTGATTATCAGGAGCTTGATTACTACGAGTCTCAAAAAGATCATATACTTAAAGCGTTAAATTCACTTTAGTGCCTGATATCCAATCAATTGAAAGAATTATATCAATAGAATTTTCTGATATTGTTGAAGGGACTGAGATAGTCCATAACAAACTCAGAATTTTCCTAAAAGAAAATTCCTTTGTAGATATCTGGTTTTCCGAAAAAATCAAAGGAAGATATGCTTATCACTGGGACAGAAGAAACATAGATGATAAATTTTATCGTTATGACAATATTCCTCATAAAAAGTGGAGAAGCATAAAAACTTATCCGCACCATTTCCATAATGGCAGCAGCAGGAAAGAAGATACGAAGGAAAGTGATATTAGCAATGATATTGCTGGTGTGCGAAGATTTTTTTCTTTTATTAAAAAGAAAATTGAGATTGATTGAAATACGGTGTGCAGACTTAAAACCAAGAGGCTGGCAATAAGACATTGAAAAGAAGCAATATGAAAAAAGTGAGTAGAGATAAAGACACGTTGCCTGAGTATGATTTTAGCAAAGGTGTCCGCGGAAAATATGCAAAAAGATATGCCGCAGGAACAAATATTGTTCTGATTGATGCAGATGTTCTTGAATATTTTCCGGACCAGAAGTCTGTCAACGACGCTTTGCGCAGTCTTGCGACAATACTCCGCAGAAAAAAGAAAACCGAACAGGCTGTTCCACACGGACGCACTGCTGCACGCCGGTGAGAACTGTTTTATATAGAAATTGCTATTTATCTTTCAACCATTCTTTCTTACCTATAATAGTTTTTTGATAATCAAGATTTACTTTTTTCCTTTAGATTGCTTCCCATCCTTTGCTGTGATAACTTATAATTCATTGAAAAATATTGTACCAAGCAGTAGGATTGAGATGGTTCTGTTTAGGATCTTTCTAAGACAAATGAAAATTGAAAATAAAATAGAATATTGGTTAGATATAGCAGAATATGACATGGAAACAGCACGTCATATGCAAGCGAGAGGAAGATATCTTTATACGGTTTTCCTCTGCCAACAGGCATTGGAAAAAATCCTGAAATCTCTTCATATTAAAAAATTTGGTAAAGAATCTTCTTACTCGCACAACCTTGTTTATCTTCAAAGTAATTTAGAATTAGATTTATCAGAGTCTCAGAGAAAACTTCTTGCTGTTTTAACTGCATTTTATATAGAGGGGAGATATCCTTCTTATAAAAAGAAATTGTCATCTTTGGTTGATAAAGCACAGAGTGCAACACTATTAAATAAAACGGAAAAACTTTACCAATGTCTAAAGTCAAAACTAATATCATAAAGCTTTTAAAAGAATATATTACTGAGGTAAATAAAATCTGCCCGGTTGAAAAAGCTGTCCTGTTTGGTTCTTATGCCAAAGGGCTTAATAATAAGGATAGCGATATTGACGTTGCTATTTTTTCCAAGAAAGTAAATGAGAAAAACAGACTGGAAATAATGAGTAAACTAATAATGTTAATCAATAAATTTAAAGTGGACATTCAGCCTGTTGTTTTTCCCTATCGTGATTATCTGAATGATGACAATGATTTTATTTCAGGCGAAATAAAAAAGAGGGGAATGGAAATAAAGATTTAATCCCTTTCATTGTGTTATGAAAAAAGTGAGTAACGATAAAGACATGTTGCCTGAGTATGATTTTAGCAAAGGCGTTCGCGGAAAATATGCAAAAAGATATGCCGCAGGAACAAATATTGTGTTGATCGACGCAGATGTTCTTGAATATTTCCCGGATCAGAAGTCTGTCAACGACGCTTTGCGCAGCCTTGCTGCCATACTACGCAGAAAAAAGAAAACCGAACAAAAAAAGCTCTCTGTTTAAACCCCGTAATTTGTTCAGCATCATTTTAGCCAAATGAATCCTATTATGTCGGGGTTTTGGACATTCACCCCTCGCTTTGTCGGGGAATTGAACAGTTTCTCAGCAACCTCAAGGGAACAATATTTTCCTGTTTACATTTAAATCAATAGCTTATAGCGTGCATTGTCAATTGGCACTTATTTTGCATTTAATTATTAAATTTTCTTAAATTCAGTTTTTCTTATGGGGGTAGAACATGGGTAAATATTGTTTAGCACTTGTTTTTTTGTTATACGCAACAACCGTTTTTGCTCAAGTAATAGTTAATGACCCTAATTTTGAAGTGAAAATATACGCAGAATTTAATGGTTCTGGTACTGGAACCCTTGCTTTTGGAGAAGGGATGTTTGGAAATAAGTTATACAGTGGTTCATTTGATACAATATTAAAAATCCCTATAAATGAGCCAGCATCAACTTTTGTATCAAACTTACACGATTCAGTGGGTGGGCTAACTTTTGGTCCCGATGCAAATGGTGACATTAAGCTTTATCTCCTAAATGCAATTAGTGGCCCAGGAGGAGATGACATTTTAGAAATCGACCATAATGGAAATATTACCAATTTGATTTCAAATGTTGATATAGGTGCAATTGGAATTTCATTTACAAGAGATCATAATGGAGCTTTCATATCTCAAGGTTCTTTTTTTGTTGGGTCTTCATGGTCAAAAAATATTTTGAAGGTAGAGCCTTCAGGGACTGTTTCAAATTTGACGACACCAGGCAGTTTGAAATATCCAATGGGAATGACTTTCGGATACGATGAAGCGGGTAATTCATTTGGGAATGACAGTTTATTTGTAGCAGATTTAAAAAATCCTCCTGAATCTTCTGTCCCTCTTGGAACAAATACGATTGTAAGGATTTCCGCAGTTGGTGCAATAGAAACTTTCGCAACTGATGTTGATAATCCATATTCTTTAACATTTGGCCCAAATAGCTTTTTTGGCAGATTCTTGTTTGTTGGTTCAAGAGGATTAGACGACTCTTCTGGAAGCGGTTCAATATTTAAAGTAGATGAATATGGCAACTCAAGTATCTTTGCTTCGGGGTTCAATACACCAATATCTCTTGCTTTTAATAATGATGGAACAAGTTTGTTTGTAGGAGATGTATTATTTTCAACAGGTTATTTTAAAATATATGAAATCAAGTATGTGGGAGATCCCACTGTAATTGAACTCTCTTCATTTGAAGTTAGCCAGAAAAATAAAAAAGTCATCATCAAATGGCAAACTGGAACTGAAATTGACAACCTCGGTTTCAACATCTTGCGGAGTGAGTCTGAGGACGGAGAATATCAGAAGATTAACAAGAATCTCATAAAGGCTAAGGGCACTTCTACTAAGGGTGCATCATATCAATTCAAAGACAAGAAGGTTAAGGCAGGGAAGACCTACTGGTACAAACTTGAGGATATAGACAGTAATACAGTACCGACTCAGCACGATGCAGTGAAGGTGAAAGTGACGGCAAAGAAGGTTAAGACAAAGAAGAAGTAAAACAAGAAAGATTCTGGATCCCGCATCAAGTGCGGGATGACAGCTTTAGGTGTGTAGGGTCACAGATTTAGTTGTTCTGAATGACAAAGACTAAAGGAGAAAATTATGGATAACATAAAGAACGCTTACAAGAAACCAACCATCAAACAAGTAAAACTCGTACCTGAAGAAGCAGTGCTCGGCGTATGCAAAAGCGACACTGGTTCAGGGCCGAATCAGTCTGTCTGCATAATACCACAGTGCTTCAATCCGGGGAGTTGATGGAGAGCACACTGATTGACTTTTTGCAAAATGCTACTTTAAATGCGAAATAATAACTTGGGGCAGGTCAATATGAAAAGAATTTGGGAAAAATACGACTTAACAATCGAGCAAGTTGACAGGGGATTGCTCATAAGTCAAGGCGGTGATGCTTATGTTGCAAAAGAATGGCGACTTACACAGCAGGTAATAAAAATAATAGAAATTGCTCTACAAAATGGATTAGTCAGCCTCATACAGAATGGTCATCCCCAGCCAAGCAAGCGTGAACCAATGGGAGATGGTGCGGAATATTTATCCTTTGGGCGAGTACCTAATGAATTATGTTTGATGGTACTAAATAAAAATTCACCAACAAATCCAAACTCTCGCACTGATGTAAAAAAAGTTTTATTCAGAAAACACTATCGCCACGTATTAAAGCAATCAGATATTCCGTTTGAAGTAGAAAAATACAGAAATGCAAGCAATATAGAAGTGCCTGTAGACTATGTTGAGAAAGCAATCAAAGCATGTTTGCCATATCTTGATATTCACGCACCACGGAAAGGTCGTAGAGGTCATCCAGAAAAATATCCGGGTTTTAGTGAAGAAGCTGATATAGAAAGATGGCTTATGGAAAACTTAGATGAGCATTCTTTAGGAAGAAAGATTCGCGTGATAGACCGCCAAGTTCGAGTGGAAACAGGATTAATAGATATTCTGCTTCAAGATAAAGTATCAGAAGGTTTAATAATATTTGAGGTGAAACAAGGACGTGCGCAACCAATCCACGTAGAAGAACAGATTGCACGCTACCTCACAAGTCCTTATATACAAAACCTTGCAAACGGAAAGCCAGTGATTGGCTGTCTTGTGGCTGAATTAGTGGAATCAACTGTAAAGAAAGCGGTAGAAAACTCACAACACCCTATAGTTGCATTTGAGATAAAATGGGATTCGCCTAAAAATGTAACTTTGAAGCGAGTTGCAGGTTCTTGGCCTGACATACATTGAAATTAATTTTGAAAATTCTATGCATCTAATTGTTTTTCCAGTTAGTAGGAGGTAATATTTCTGGTTAAGATAATGAATTACCCCGCAGCAAGCTCCGAGGTACCCGAAAACAAAAATTCAATCGAATAGATTGAGTTGAGCACGATAAATTTGGCAATATTCACGTCCCTGATCTTTAACATATTTCTTTATCATTTTCCAATTACCTCTTTTCTGTTTCTGTATGCTTCACCTCGTTCCTGAAGAAGCTGTGCTTGGAGTTTGCAAGAGTGATACAGGGGCAGGACCGAATCAGTCAACTTGCATAATACCACAGTGCTTTAATCCGGGGAGCTGAAAGAACAATCTCTTGCAAAATTAACTGTTCAATCTTGACTATAGGACTGCTAAGAGCGATGATACCCAGATGTTTGTATCAACGACGGCTTTCACGATTTCGCTTTGCCTTGCGAACTTCTTTTATAGCTTCTTCTATATCAGCTTCAATTTCTTCAGGAGAGAATTTTGAAGTTTTACTGTGGATTGCTCTAAGTATCCGGTCAAAATTTTTCAGCCAGTCATCTTCAGAAATTATTTGTAATTGAACCTGTTTTTTATTTTTTAAATTTATTTTCTTTGTTGGCTTAAAAACTCCATTTTCATAAACAGCATCTATCACTTTAAGCATGACAGTACCTCCTTACAGAATAAGATTTACCACATGACTAAACTAACTGTCAAAGCTTAAAAAATTTCTTGAGATTCTTCACTGCATCAAGGGCGTCTTTGGCGTAGACATCGGCGCCGATTTTGTCGGCAAAGCTCTGGGTTACGACTGCGCCGCCTACGGCTACTGGTATGTTGATGGATAAATCCTTCAATGACTTTATCACCTTTTCCATTTCCATGACGGTTGTGGTCATGAGGGCTGAGAGACCGATGATGTCGGCTTTTTCCTTTACTGCTCTTTCTATTATTGTTTTAGTGGGGACATTTTTTCCAAGGTCAATCACATTAAAACCATGGTTTTGAAGAAGCGTTGAAACTATATTTTTCCCTATGTCGTGGACATCACCTTTAACAGTGGCAAGGATTATTTTTTTCCCTGTTACCGTTTCTGAAGCTTTAATTTCCTTTTTTATTCTTTTAAATCCTGCTTCGATTACCTCTGCTGACATAAGTACCTGTGGAAGGAACATTTCATTGTCCTGAAATTTTGTGCCAACTTTTTCAAGTGCAGGGATGAGATAGCGGTTGCTCACATCAACAGGAGCTACACCTTCGCTCAATGCCTGCTCTACAAGAGGGATGATATCGCTTTTGTTCCCTTCCATAACTGCCCTTGCTATCTTTTCTTCAAGGGTGTCTTTGCAAACTTCTAAGGCCTCAAGGGTTTTCTTTTCCGGTGTCTCTGTTTTTAAAACTGTCTTGTTCGCCATTGCATAGGTAATGTATTCCTTCGCACCCCTGTCGAATCCTGAGAGAAGCTTTGAAACTGCCATTCCTTCTTTCATCCTCAAATCAAGAGGGTTTGCAATCGCTGCATCAAGCCCCTGAGCTACGGCCATTGCAAGGAATGTGGCATTGATAGTGGTCCTTGACGGCAATCCGTGGGAAACATTGCTTACGCCAAGTATCGTGGCAACACCAAGCTTTTTCTTTATAAGCCCTATGGCTCTTAGTGTTTCCATTGCAGCTTCAGGCTCTGCCGCAACAGTGGAGACAACGCAGTCAACGATTATGTCTTCACGTCTTATCCCTGCTTTTACTGCTAAATTTACAATCTTGCTTGCGATTGCGAGTTTTCCCTCTGCTGTTTTAGGCACTCCAGTTTCATCAACTGTAAGAGCCAGTATTGCAGCGCCATATTTTCTTGCGATTGGGATAAGTGTATTTAGCTTTTTCTTTTCTCCGCTTATGGAGTTTATTATTGCCTTGCCTGAAAATGCCTTTAACCCTGCTTCCACAGCCTCAGGGTTGGATGAATCTATCATAAGAGGCACATCTACGGCTGACTGGGCTTCAAGCACCGCCATTCTCATAAGATAAGCCTCATCAGCTCCTGGAATCCCCATGTTGATATCAAGGATAGATGCGCCTGCCTCGACCTGCCTTATGGCATCTTCCCTTACAATGGAAAAATCTCCAGCAAGAACTTTTTCAGAAAGGTCTTTGCGGCGCGTGGGATTTATCCGTTCTCCAATTATTGCAACAGGATTGCCGCTCCCAATTGCGACAAGCTTTGTCCTGCTTGCTACAAGGAGATTGTTAATTACCGTTGCTTGCTTGGGTTTCACTCCTTTTACAGCTTTTTTCATTGCTTTTAAGTGCACCGGCGTTGTCCCGCAGCATCCGCCAATAATGTTTGCTCCCACTGATACAAGCTTCTTTGCCCCCTTTGCCATTTCTGATGGAGTCGCAGGGAAAACGGTTTTTCCATCTATCAACTGTGGTAAGCCTGCATTAGGCTGGCAAATGAGAGGTGTCACTGAAACGCTCTTCATCTGTTTTGCGATTTCGACCATTCCATCTATGCCGAGACTGCAGTTTGCTCCTATTGCGGATAGCCCCATAGAGCTAAGAACAACTGCCGCAATCTCTGGCGTTACACCAACGAGTGAGCGAAGATTGGTCTGGAAGGTCATTGTCGCGATTATGGGTTTATTTTGTTTATTGATGAGCAAAGACTTTGCTGCGATTATTGCGGCCTTGATCTCTGAGAGCTCTGACATTGTCTCTATGATGATTATGTCTGCTCCGGCATCAACGCATGGCTTTATCTGTTCTTTGAAAGCCGCCACTGCTTCATCGAAGGTAAGCTCCCCCATAGGATACATGAGTTTGCCCGTAGGTCCTATGGAAGCCGCAATCAGAGCTTTATTCTTTGCAACCTTTTTTAAGAGTTTTACCCCATCAAAATTCACTTTATGGATTTTGTCTTTGATTTTATCTTCAGCGAAAAACTCGGAGAACTTTATCCTGCTTGAGCCGAATGTATTTGTTTCAAGGGCTTCACAGCCTGCATCAATGTATTTTTGCCCGATCTCCTGAAGCCATTCAGGGTGCTCTATGTTTACCATCTCCGGCGGTTTGCTTTTATCAACATCTTTGCCCTGGAGCATTGTCCCTGTGGCGCCGTCAAAAATGAAGATTCTTTTCTTTAATATCTTTTCCAGTTGAGTCATGTTTGATTTCCCGGTGATTATTTTTTCTTTTGATTTTTATTTGTCGTTTTATTTTTTGGGACTGTTTCTATTATGGAGGCAACCTTTAATTTAAAAATAAGGATGAATAGGACAATGGGGACTATTATGAGCGCTACCCCCTGTGATGTGGAGATGACGCTGTCAAAGATGAATCCTCTTTCATCTCCCCTGAAGAATTCTATTATGAATCGTGCTGTGCCGTATAATGCAATGTAGAGAAGGGCGTTCTGTCCGTCAAACTTCTTTCTTTTAAGCGTAAGATTTAAGATTACAAAAATCATGAGATTTGATGCTGATTCGTATAGTTGTGTCGGGTGAATATGCTCGCCTAATACCGGATAGGCAAGGGATTCAGGGTTGGTAAATGTGATTGCCCATGGGACATCGGTTGGTTTCCCGTAACAGCATCCGGCAAAGAAACACCCTATTCTTCCAAAAGCATGTCCAAGCGGAAGAGCTGTTGCGAAAATATCAAGGAATTTCCAGACAGGCATCTTGTTTTTAGTAAGCATGAAATAGCCGACTGCAAGGGCTGCGAGAAATCCTCCGTAAAAAACCAGTCCCCCTTCCCATATCTTGAATATGGCAGATGGGTTATTTTTGTAATAACCGAAGTTTAGGAGAACATAGAGAAGGCGGGCTCCGATTACACCGCTAAGAACAAGATAAAGCGTTATGTCCAGTGATTTTTCGACATCGAGCCCTTCACGCTTTGTCTGTCTTGATATATAAAGAAGGGCAAAACCAATACCTATGGCAATCATTGTGCCGTAGGTTTTTACGCCAAAGCCGAATATTTCAAAAAGTGTTGGATACATAGAATTCCTGCCTTTCTTTAATATTATACAATTGCATTTTTCAAAAACCAAATCAATCAATTTCAGGTTTTTTTATTAATTTAGCCATTCCTCAATCACGTTGACAGTCATGGTTTTTCCTGTTAAAATGACTATGATAAAAGCTATAAATAGTCCAAATAAATATAAAAAAGTAAGGAGAAGTAATGGCTTCAGATTTACCTATTAATCTTATACCTGTAAACATTGAAGATGAGATGCGCAACTCTTACATAGATTATGCAATGAGCGTAATAGTGGGTAGGGCGCTTCCTGATGTGAGGGATGGGTTAAAGCCTGTACACCGCCGTATTCTCTATGCAATGGACGGGCTGGGCCTTGAATATAACAAACCATATAAAAAATCTGCAAGGATTGTCGGAGAAGTTCTCGGTAAATATCACCCTCATGGAGACAATGCTGTCTATGATGCCATGATCAGAATGGTGCAGGATTTTTCTCTTCGCTATCCCCTTGTTGATGGTCAGGGAAACTTCGGTTCCGTAGACGGGGATTCGGCGGCAGCCATGCGTTATACGGAAGTCCGTATGGCGAAGATCGCCCACGATATACTCCTCGATATTGATAAGGAGACGGTGGAATTTGTACCAAACTTTGACGACACTCTCGTTGAACCAGTGGTTCTTCCTTCACGTATACCAAACCTTCTGATCAATGGTTCAGCAGGTATTGCAGTTGGAATGGCAACAAATATCCCTCCGCACAATCTTGGTGAGATTATTGATGCGACTTTGGCAGTCCTTGAGAATCCTGATACAACTATTGATGAGCTGTTAAAATATGTTGCAGGTCCTGATTTTCCGACAGGCGCCTATATCTATGGCAGGGATGGGATTATAGAAGCATACAGGACGGGAAGGGGAAAGGTCCTGATGCGTGGGGTAATAAGTGTTGAGGAACAGAAAAAGTCTGGCAGATCGAGCATAATTATCACTGAAATACCCTATCAGGTCAACAAGGCAAGGCTCATCGAAGCTATAGCAGGGCTTGTAAGGGAAAAGAAGATTGAAGGAATATCAGACATAAGGGATGAATCAGACCGCGAAGGGATGAGGATAGTTATTGAACTTAAACGTGACGAATTCCCTGAGGTCGTTATTAATAACCTCTATAAACACACCCAGCTTCAATCTACATTCGGCATAATCATGCTTGCCATGGTTAACGGTGAGCCCAAGGTTTTAAACCTCAAAGAAGTCATCAAGTGCTTTATTGATTTCAGGAAAGAGGTGGTTGTAAAGAGGACGCGCTATGACTTAAGGAAAGCTGAAGAAAGAGCGCACATATTGGAAGGGTTGAAGACTGCTGTAGAGAACATAGATGAGGTTGTTGCAATCATAAAGAAAGCTGCAAACCCTCAGCAGGCTAAAGAGAACCTTATAAAAAGATTCCCCCTCTCTGAGATACAGGCAAAAGAAATACTCGAGATGAGGCTTTCGAGGCTCACAGGTCTTGAACGTGAAAAGATAATAGAGGAATACAAGGCTCTTTTAAAAACCATATCCGAATACATAGCCATTCTTTCAAGCGAGGCGCTTGTAAGAGATATTGTGCGTAAGGAGCTTAATGAGGTTAAGGACGAATATGCAGACGCAAGACGTACGCAGATAATCGAGCAGACAAGCGACATAAACATTGAGGATCTCATTAAAGAAGAAGAAATGGTAGTTACGATTTCACATAATGGCTACATCAAGAGGAATGCACTCAGCGTTTACAGAAGTCAGAGAAGGGGTGGCAAGGGAAAAACAGGAATGGCAACGAGAGAGGAGGACTTTGTTGAGTACCTCTTCATCGCAAGCACACATGATTATATCCTTTTCTTCTCAACCAAGGGGAAAGTTTACTGGATAAAGGTTCATGAGCTTCCTGAACTGGGTTTAAGCGCCAAGGGAAGGGCGATCGTAAACCTCCTTAACCTTGAGGCGAACGAGAAAGTCTGCGCTTCGCTTCCGGTTAAAACATTTGATTCTGAGCATTACATAATAATGCTTACCCGCCATGGGATTTGCAAGAAAACTACCCTTGATGCATTCAGTCATCCTCGCTCAGGGGGCATTATTGCCCTTTCCCTTGATGAAGGGGACGAACTTGTCTCGGTCGGTCTTACAGACGGCAAGAAGGACATCTTCATAGGGCTTAAAGACGGCAATAGCATCAGGTTTAACGAGGAAGATGTAAGGTCTATGGGAAGAAATGCCATGGGCGTTAAGGCAGTCACACTCAGTAAAGGTGATGCTGTCATTGCCATGGAGGTCCTTGATAATGCGAACACAATACTCACAGTTACTGAAAATGGCTTTGGCAAGCGGACTCCTGTGGAAGAATACAGAGTGCAGTCAAGAGGTGGAAAAGGGATAATCACCATCAAGACCTCAGACAGGAACGGCAGTGTAGTAGGTGTTAAACAGGTAAGCAACAACGATGACTTAATCATCATTACTGCCGACGGAAAAGTTATAAGGATGGCAGTGAGCGATATTTCAGTAATAGGCAGAAACACGCAGGGAATAAAACTTATTGATGCTGATAAGAGCTCCCATGTTGCCGGCATTGCAAAGATAGGTAAGGAAGATTAAGAGCAGTTCAGAGAATCTTCTTGATGTCTTTTTCAGTTTTAAATGTTACGGGAAAGCTTATAAAAAAGGTTTCTAACACGGCTTTGCCTGTAACTAAAACTTTCTCATTGTCCCGAAATAGGGATTTTAAATCATTCAGTGAAAGATTTGCATAGCTCGCCTTGAAAGGAATCTCTATATCTGTTTTCGTGCGTGCCGGAAGATTTATGCTGTCAGTTGTGTTCCCTTTTACAAGAGTGTTGTCTCCCATATTAACTTTGCATTTTAAGGATTTTACATTCAAAGAGAGCCAGTTAGGATTATTTACTGATAGCGTGATTGTACCTTTGACTTTGTTGCTGCCGAAATCCATCCCGTTTATTTCAATATGCTTGAACTGGAATGTGCATTTTTTTAATAAATCTTTAGATGAATAAGAAGTCGCAAAGACAACTATAAGGATTATAAGAACTGCTGCAAGAACATAAACCAGCGGTTTTTTCTTCTGTTTGCTTTCCGGATTAATTGCTGGTGAACCATCGTTTAAACTAGCATCGTTCATCTTGCTTCCTGTGCAGTATCTTCGTCGGTACCAGTATTGGTTTCCGATTTTTTTTGAAGTAACACTTTTATGCGTGGAGGTATGAATACATTGTCGAGATTGACTTTTGAGAGTTCCACTGAGAGGACTTCAACTTTTTCATCAGTATCAAGCTTCTTGTCAACAATGAGTCTTTCTTCGCTTCCTACCCTGCAAAGTCCGCCCCTTGTCTTCACTCCAGCTTTTTTCAGATCATCATACTGGAGTCTGATTGAAAGCTTGGAAACTATATCCTCAAGTTCCTTGAGTATCATTTCTTTTTTCATAGTTTCAGATTTTCGCCTTTCTTGTTTTTTTGTATCTTTGTCTCAACCGGGCGGCCACTGCATCTGTCTTCCGCCGAGCAGATGAAAATGAATATGGAAAACGCTCTGTCCCGCTCCTTCCATGCAGTTAAGCACTGTGCGGAACCCGGAGCTGTCAATCTTCCTTTCCTTTGCCACATGCTTTGCCGCCTGAAAGACTGCTGATAAAATATCCTTGTCATTATCCTCAATTTCCATTGGAGTAGCTATATGTTTCCTTGGTATGATGAGAATATGGACAGGCGCCTGCGGATTTATGTCCTCAATGACTACTACCTTGTCGTTTTCGTATACGAATTTTGCTTTTAACTCTCCCTTTATTATTTTGCAGAATATACAGTCCATTGACATTTCATAATCCTTTTTTCAGGTTTCTGTATTTCTCTTTCAGGCACTTCGATACAACAGTCGGGACCATACCGTCCATTTTGCCGCCGTATTGCGCTACTTCTTTCACAATGCTTGAACTCAAATAAGAATATTTCACAGTGGACATTAGAAAAACAGTATCAACATCTTCATAGAGTTTCCTGTTTGTTATGGCCATCTGGAACTCATATTCAAAATCGCTTACGGCGCGCAGTCCTCTGATAATTACCTTGGCCCCTGCGTTTCTTACGTAGGAGATAAGAAGGCCTTCGAAGGATTCTACCCTGAGATTCTTAAATTTCTTTGTTGCTGCATTAATCATCTTCATTCTTTCATCAACTGAAAAAAGAGGGTTTTTATCGGCACTCTTTGCAATTGCGACTATTACTTCGTCGAAGATCTGATGACCCCGTTCTATTATGTCAATATGTCCGTTGGTTATGGGGTCGAATGTTCCGGGATACACAGCGATTCGTCTCATGATTGTTTTCTCACAATATCAGGGTTTAATTCCTTTGTATTGATATAATACGATATTCTTGTTTCCCCATAAAGTTTTTCCCGTGTCAATTCAATATACCCGAATTTGTGCAGTAAATCCATTTTTTTGAATGATTCTGCTATTAATATTCCATGTGAAATAAGAAGCTCTCCTTCATCAATCAGTCTGATACATCTGTCATAGAAGCCTGACTGATAGGGAGGGTCAACATATATAATGGTAAATTTTATTTTCTGGGAGGAGAGTTTCTTTAATGCATGCACATAGTCAGCCGCCATTATAAGAGACTGTCCTTGAAAGCCTGTAATCACGAGGTTCTTCTTTATTACCTCAACAGCCCTGCGCTCACTTTCTATAAAAGTGGAATGGGATGCCCCGCGGCTTAAAGCCTCGATGCCTGTGCTTCCTGTGCCTGCGAATATATCAAGGAAGCTTGCGTCATGAATAGTGTCTCCAAGAGTGTTGAACACTGCCTCCCTTACCATATCGCGCGTGGGGCGAATGATATTCTTGGGAAATGTGCTGAGTCTTAGGCCGGACTTTTCTCCGCCTGTTATTCTCATAGTCATGGTAATTTACTAACCAGTCGCTTCATCCAAAAGCTCAACCCAGTGCTTTACACTCTGCTTTCCGCCTGCTCTTGCCAGGCCTCTGTTAATCTGCATTATGCACCCTGGACAGCCAGTGAGCACCATGTCTGCTCCGGTTGCCATGATTTTTTCTGTCTTGCGGCGGTTTATCTCGGAGCTTAGTTTCTCATTTTCAAGGCTGAACATTCCGCCAAATCCGCAGCAGTCAGCACTTCCTTCCATCTCAACAAGAGTTACGTTTGAAAGCATCTTGATTAACTTTCTCGGCTCATTTACAACTTCCTGCGATTTTCTCAGATGGCATGGATCATGATAAGTGACTTTCAGTTTTCTCTCTCTGTTATTTTTATTCAGCAGTTCTGTAATTTGTTTTCTTCCGGGTCCTTCTGTAAATTGTGATATGTCAATCACTCTTTCTTTGAATTTGTCCCACTGGGATTTCATAGCGTTGTTTTTTTCAAAGAGTATTGGATATATATTTTTAAAAGCCGCTCCGCAGCTTGCACAGGCTACGACGATATACTCAAAATCATATTTTGAGAAAAGCTCAAGATTCGACATTGCAAGAGTTAGAGCAGTTTCCCTGTCGCCTGAAAAATATGAAGGCAAACCGCAGCAGAATTGTTCCGGAAGAATTAGAGGTGTAAACCCTCCTTTTCGTATGACGCTTACTGTCGCTTCCCCGATATGAGGATATATATAATTTATGGTACATCCCTGAAAAAAAATTGCTGAACACGCACTTCGGCTTTTGTCGCTCTCATGGTTTTCAAATCTTTGATGAAAAGTTTTTGCCGCAATTTCGGGTATGAGCTTTTCTTCTCCTGGCAGAAAAATTCCTCTGTATAAGAGTCCACTTGTTGTCGGGATTTTTTTCAAGAGAACCTTCTGAATAAGTCCTGCTGTTTTAAAAACCGGATTCTTGGATGAGGTTTTTGCTGACAGGATTTTCAGCACTGCCTTTTTTAATGGAGGCATTCCCTTTTTGTTGAGCGCGATCTCCCTTGCTCCGGCTATTATCCTTTCAATCTCGACATTCGCCGAGCATGTTTCCCTGCATGACGTACAAAGGATGCACTGCGACAGGGCCTCGTAAAGGCTGTCAGAAAGCTCTAGATCAGATTTAGATAATGCCTCAATAAGGGCAATTTTCCCGCGGGCTACGGAGCGTTCTGTTTTTAAGATATCATATACAGGACAGACAGCCTGGCAGGCTCCGCATTTTACACAGGTTGAAAGTGCGTCTTTGAGTATCCCGTCAACCGACAAGTTTGCCCTCTTTGATGATTATTTCCCTGTTTCCGTCAGCATATTCAAGCTCGACAGTAGGAGAGAAAAGAACGAAATCCTGATGAAAACTTGTCCTGATTTTTCCTCCGAATGACATGTTATCACCAAAAGCTATATGAATGGTCCCAAGTATTTTTTCTGATTCAAGGATATTGTCCGGTTTTGACGCTTTAGGGTTTGTTCCAATGCCAAGCTCTGCAAGGACAGCGCATTTGGGTTCAATGTCTATCTGCTGACGCATTGCCGAGGCAAATTTATCAAGTCCCTGCAGAATAAAAATAGTGCCTTTTTTTATTTCAAATTTCACAGGGAATTTGAATTTTCTCGTCGGTCCCCACTCTGCTACAAATAATCCTTCGGCGGTATATTCAGGCGGCGCTATGAATGCCTCTCCTGCAGGGAGATTGCCGAATGCCCCTTCTTCCGTAAGTATCCCGGTATCTGCGATTCCCTGTCTCCCATTTAATCCTATGGAGAGGTTAGTGCCGTTCGGTGCAGTAATACTTACCGAAACAGCGTCTGTAAGCTTTTCTGCGATTCTTATTGTGTTTTTTTGAACCTCATTCCAGTCAACATCCATTGGTCCCAAAAACATGTCAGGGTCAAATAATGGCATGCTTGCATATCGTGCACCGGCACAGGTGGTCACAAGGTCGCGGAATTTAGTATGGCTCGTCGAGAAGTTTGAAAGGGCAATTACTACGTCAACTGCTTCATCGCTCCTCTCCATTACAATCTGTTCAGCTTCAAGAATCTGTTTCTTTCCTGCCTTTTTTTTGAGCAATGCTTCAAGGACCCCTGAGTCGCGCAGTGAACCGTAAACATGACTTCCAAAAGCTTCCTTCCATATATAGTCCGGAGGTTCGACTCCATGAGTACCTGTGGCTTCGTATTTCAGGAATACAGTTTCGTTTGTCTTGGAAATGTATTTGAAAATGCTATGGGCAGTCTCTGCCAGCTGCGCACGTCTGCTCCGGTCATCGTCATTAGGGGTTTCATGTTCTGATATTATGTCGCAGAAAATAAGTACCCTCTCTTCTTTTTTTATTCCAAGGTTTTCCTGAACTAATTTTTTTATTGCCTTTACAGTTTTATCCATTTCCCCGTGCCTTGTATGTTGTTTTGAAAATAACGAGTTGCTGTCTTTTACTAATAAATAAGTTTTCCATATTTATCAAGCTGCTATATCATCATACCTTATACCTTGACAGTTAAAAGAATATTCTGTTAAAAAATGATATAGGGAAATGATAAAATGATTACTAAAAATACTATTCCAGTTAAGAATCCATCTATCCTTTGCACTGAATTAGATGAAGAGGCTGTTCTTCTTGATCTCAATACAAAATGTTATTACGGACTCAATGAAGTAGCGCTTGTCATATGGGGTCTTATTGATGGAGTGATTAAAGTGGATGGTATAGTCGAAAATATATGCAGCAAGTTTGATGTAACTCCCCAGAATGCGATGAAAAGTGTCGTAAGGCTGCTGGAAGAGCTTAATGGAAATAAACTTATCAATTTTAAAGCCTCCGTTTGATTTTTTTAGAAATTTTTTAACTTCATTTTATAACTCATAATATGCCTATGATTGAAAAGTCCTATCTGATCTATGGCAATCCGGTTACAGTCACTACTGACCAGGAAGATGTGATTGGTCTTGTTGATGATATAATAGGTTTTTTCTCTGCAACAGCGGCTGATGAGAAGGCAGGCTCTATAAGGATTTCAATCTTAAAATCTGATGGTGAGTCTATTGAAAAAGTCATGAAAGAATTGGATGGGATAGAGCAGCTTTTTGCTTTTGACAGATTAACGGGCTATAGAGTTGGAGAAAGGCTTATTCTTGTTGACGGCCATTCCGCTGCGGTTTGCTATCCGGACAGGGGAATTGCTGATATTTACCTCAACCTCAAGACGATAGAGATAAGAAGATTTTTTTCTTTTATATTTTTTTATATTATGCTTGTTGAGATGTTAAGATACAGAGGGCTATACTATGTCCATGCCTCATGTGTATCTGTTGGAGACAGGGGCGTGCTGATTTCCGGAGATACAGGGGTGGGCAAGTCGACTTTGTGCATAACGCTCCTTCGCGAAGGATGCAAGTATCTCTCAGACGATGGAGTGCTTTTAAAGGATGAAGGGGAAAATGTGAGGATATTGTCTCTGCCAGGGGATTTTCATATAGATCCTGCAATCTCCGAAAGATTTGAGGAGCTTGAGAGGGTAAAGAATGCAAGGAAATACGGGGATGGGCCAAAGCGTTCTTTCAGGGCGGAGGATGTTTATCCGGAACAGTTCGTCCTTGAAGCAAAGCAGGGATTCATTCTTTTCCCGGAAATAACAGGAGAAGAAAAGTCAGCTCTAATTCCGCTTGGCAGGGCCGAGGCTCTGGCAAGATTGATACCCAGCAGTCTGCTTGTGATGATGGACAAAGATATTGCTCCGATGCATCTTGCTGCATTAAAAAAAATTGTGGAGAAATCGAAATCTTACAGGATGAGAAGCGGAGCTGATCTTATAAAGAGCCCGCACTCTGTAGTCTCTATGATAAAAAAAGAACTTTTTGGGGAGTGCTGATATGCCGGATGACATGGCTTTTCTCACGGAACTTGGGATTGAACTTACAAACCGCTGCAATTTTGTTTGTAAACATTGTTTAAGGGACGAGAGGCTTCCCCGCAGGAACATATCATTTAAACTTATAAAAAAGATACTAAAGGAAGCGAAAGTCTACGGTATAAAGCACATAGCCTTCACAGGCGGAGAGCCTACTCTGCATCCTGAGTTTGAGAAAATCATAAAAGAAGTTGTGACTCACGGATTCACTTACCATGTTGTTACAAATGCATGGAATTTCCTCGACGTGCTCCCTATCCTCGAAAGGAACGGTTTAGGAAAATTGAAAGGACTTTCGTTCAGCATTGACAGTCCCCGCGAGGAAGTGCACGACGAAATAAGGGCCAAAGGCTCATATAAACGGGTCATGTCTGCCATCAGCGCGTGTTTCCTTAAAAAAATCCCTTTCAGCCTTCAGATGACTATTTGTAACAAGAATATTGACCAGCTCGATGAGATGGCTTTGCTTGCATCGAAGCTAAAGGCAGAAAGGCTCTTTTTTGCTTTTATACAGCCTACTCCCGGCAATGTAAGGGAAGGTCTTGTTCCGACCCCTGAGGAGCAAACCCGTGTAGCTGCCGAAATTGTAAGAATGGCAGGCGTTTTTTCAATCGGCATTTTCCTCTCGCCGGGCTTTGATGTTCCCGAGCTTATGTTCCAGTGCAGAGCTTTAAGGATGTCTTCTCTGACAGTGGATTTCATGGGAAACCTCATGTTCTGCTGCCAGCTTTCAGGATATGCAGGAGGGGAAGCGAACAAAGATGTAATTGCAAATCTTTCCAAGGTGAGCCTTTTTGATGCGCACAAGATGCTGATAGACAAGATTGCTGAATTTCAGAAAGACAGGGTGTCCCTGATAAGCAGTAAATCCGTAGGCTCACTCGACAGGTTCCCCTGTTTTTATTGTGCAAAGTATTTTGGAAAGCTGAATTGGCTGAAGAAAGACCCCAAGAACCCCTGGAACAGGGATTAAGAGCGAATTGAACCGCCTCTCATTACTGATAACAAATGTAATTCTTTTCTTTAAAATATTCCTGCTTGTGCTTGCTCTTCCGTTATTGTTGAAGAGTCTTAGCCTGCCGCGCTTGCTGAAACTGCTTACCCCTCGAAAAAAAAAGAAGATGGATGACAGGGTTATAGAGAGGATATTGAAGATTACTGATTCCATACTTGGAATTCGGTTTTTTGTTTTTACTCCGTCATGCCTTAGAAAATCTCTTCTTCTTTACCATTTGCTCAACAGATACGGGATGAAAGTGAAAATACATTTTGCCGTGAAGAAAGATGACGGAAAGCTTGATGGTCACAGCTGGCTTACAAAAAATGGAAAAAGAGTCTATGATTACCTCGAATCAGTTGATGATTTCAGCATTACCTATACATATCCTGAGGAAGACTGAAAGAGATAAACTCACCTTTTGAATACTTTCAATCTTTCTGTTGTGCTTTGACTTTTTGCCGTATTGTCGTGGCTATCTATGTAGTATGGTTTTCCGAAGGGATCCGAAGGAATGCCTCTTATCAAGCCTGCTTTGAGAAGGTCATCAATACTTTCAGGATATTTTTTATAAGTAGAATGAAAGTCAGATATCAAATTATTTAGAATGCTCAAATCCCGTTCTATGTATAAAAGATTGAGACGTTTATCGAGTTTTGCCTTCATATCTTCGTCTTCAGTTGTTTCAAGGAGTTTTTTCACGAAGATTATCCCATTTTCAGGCTTTCCAGCACTGCTGTAAAGGCGTGAAGCAAAAAGCTTAAGAAACACAGGAGAGCCGGGAAGCGTTGATGCCCTGTCGATATAATATGCTGCTTTCCCGTAATCCTGCTGTAACTCGAAATAATTATATCCAATCAGGAAATAGAGGAACCAATTATTAGAGGTATTTTTTATTCCTTTTTCCAGTATTTTCACACTCTCCTCTGATTTTCCGGCTACCACTGTAAACATTAACCCTGCGAACTGATAAGCGAGTGTAAAGTCCGGGTCAAGGTCTGTTATAACATCGATTGTATGGCTAAACCATGACCACCCTTTTTCTGTCTGTTTTTTATCGCCCATATACTGTACGACTCTCAGCCAGAGAATATCGCTTATGAAAGCAGTCTGGTTCAAAGATATGGTTTTAATGACATAGGCAGGAGGAAGCATTTCAAGCTCCTCAGATTTCTTGAAATTACCCTTCACTTCGTCAATGCGGCACTGGACGAAGAAAACGATAAATAAGATTGAGACTATTAATGATGCTGCAACTAATGATTTTATTGGTTTATCCATCTCACAGTTTTTGCTTCAACTCAGTTGAGAGTTTTAAAAAAGATTTTTCATAGTCTGACAGATTTTGCTGGTTTTTCAAATCATTAAACTTTTCTTTGATGTCAGCAAGTATTTTTCCGCTTTTATCTTTTTCAGAAGATTTCTCATAAAGCCAGTATAATGATTCCAGCGCAGGAAGAAAATCAGGTTCTATCTTTAGAAGTTTTTGAGCCTCTGCTTCAGCACGTTCTGTTTCACCAACTTTTGCAAATAGTGAGACTATCTCAATACTGTAAAAGGGGTTATAGGGGCTAAGCTCTTTAGCCGCTTCGAAAAAAGTGAGAGCCTTCATCAGATAATAACTGGAATTCTTTTCAGAGGGAAAAGCGGAGATTATTTTGCCTGAATAATAGTAAAAAGAACTGTTCATTTTGTTAAGCGAAATAGCGGTGCTTTCATCAACAAGCGATTTATCGAGATAGTGTACATCTTTAGAATCCAGAAATTTATTGAACCATAAATTCGCCCGTGCATTGAATGTTTCAGAATCAAAGGGCATCATTAATAAGGATTTAGTAAATTGTTCTTCTGAGATTTTGTACTGAGATTTTTTATTATAAGTAATGCCCTGATCCTTATAAAATTGCCCTCCGCAAAACAAAAGGGAAAGCAATATTAAAATAACCAAAGGGAATGAGATTATCCACCGGAAGAGAAAAGATACTTTCAGGTTGAATGTCTTTGGAGGGCTTAGCGTTTCAGCTTCATTAATCAACATTGCAGCGAGTATTGAAAGCATTATACCTGCTGTATAGTCATGAAGTGATGAATCGACCATGCAATGGATAACGATGACCAAGAACCCTCCCAATATACCTGTTTCCAACCCATAGCCTTTTCCCCCTAAACATGTGCTAAAGAATGGTCTTAATTTTTTAATAAAAAGCAGAAAAAGTATGATCAAAATTAAAAGGCCCTGAATTCCCATTTCTGCCAGAAACTGAAGATATTCATTATGGGCAGTAACAGCATGGCGGCCAAACCTTGCAACAGCTCCTTCGACAGGGAAATTGTACTTTGGAAAATAGTATTTATACATTCCGGCACCTATTCCCCATGGATTTTCGGCGAACATTCTGTATGTGCTCTCCCATATTCCTGTCCGGCTGAATCCGAACAAATCATGGGAATAGGATGTTTCAATCCTGGTTTTCAGAGGGTTGGGTACAAAAAAAAGAATAGCTAATATGAGAGGTAGTACTATTAATGCTTTGAATCTAAATCGCAGAAAAGTAAGCAGAATAAGAGTTATCAATAGTGCCATTGCCGCCCCTCTTGAAGCAGAAAATATAATCCCAGAAACAAGGAATAAAAGTATAATTACTGATGATGAGGTTGAGAATATTGTTTTTAACGCTCTATGGCTTATTTGACAGTTATTACTATTCTTAAAAAAAAGGATGCTGATTATAATTGCAGAAGATACTCCGAGATAGAGCGAAAAGAAATTGGGATTGAAGAAACTTCCAACTGCTCTTGGTTCATTCAAAGCTAAATACTTTATGATTCCATAAACAGCTTCTAAGGATGCACTGACTATGATAAGTAAGGCTATCCAGTATTTTCTCACATGGTAGTTTTGCATGTTTCTGCAAATTATGTAAACGCCTCCGTAATTAACAATGCACATTGTCAATTGCAGCGAATCATAAAAAGAGGGAGAAAGAAAAAAAGTTGAAATTATAAATAGGGAAAAAAAAGTCATTATGCAAAAGCTCAATGCTGAAAGATTAAGACTTATAGATTCTTTTTTATTGTCTTCGTTAAAAGCAATAATGATTAGCGCAATGAGCGTAAGAGCTCTTATTCCGGTAACAGATGCGTAAGTAGTTCCACCTGCAATGAATGGTGAGATTAATATTGTAGAAGCTAGTAGATAGAATGTGCAATTTTGAGAAGAAAGATATTTTTTCATCTATGACACTCACAAAATAAAAAGGGAGGATATCTGAGATATCCTCCCTTTTTAAACTTTATTTTTCAACTAATGTCAGACGTCATTATTGGAATTATTGAGATTTTTTACATCATTGATAGTCCACTGATCTTCTGTGGCATCAGAGTCTATGTTTCCTGATGCTCCTGCTGTGAAAGCATTTGTTGCCACTGCCACACCTGTCGGCATAGTCATACCTGTTGCACTGCCAGTACCGGTACCTATCGCTGTTTCTCCACTGGCCAGGAAATATTCATATCTTGTTGTTCCTTCTGGTGCCCAGTTAAGGGTTGCAAAAGTGGCTGCAAATGCATTTCTCTCACCAAAATAACTTACCTGTGCAGTAAATATGGCTGAGAGGTTGTTCTTTGCTTCTGATTGCTTTGCCTTTGCCTGGAACTTCAGGAAGTTAGGTATTGCTATAGCAGCAAGTATACCTATAATGGCTACAACAATCATTAACTCAATAAGTGTAAACCCCTTTTTCTCTCTAAGTTTGCTGAACATATCAGCACCTCCTTTCTTCTTTTAAAGTTATATTTACTATCGCAAATATCATGCCAGTAACACGAAAGATTTCGTGAGAATAGTATAATATTAAATATCAGATAGTTATATGATGAAAAGGCTTTAAAACTGATGACCTATAGGATTGTGACGTTAACAAATTGACAGAAAAAGTCCATAAAAGTGACTTTATTTGTCATGTCTATAATATTCCTGAAGGGAAGTTACATCGAGGCTTCCTGAAAAAAATGATTCAATTCCTGTAACTGCTGCGACTGCACCTGCTATTGTAGTACAATAGGGAATATTTTTTATTAAAGTTGTCCTTCTTAAGGTATATGAATCTTCTACAGTTTCTTTCCCGAATGATGTATTTATTACCATATCAATTTTCCCATCCTTTAGGATATCAACGATATGAGGCCTTCCCTCTTTTACTTTATTGACCAGTGTTGATTTTACACCATTGGCAGCCAGAGTATTATGAGTACCGGTAGTTGCTATTATATTGAATCCAAGAAGTGACAATTTTTGAGCAATGGGAATAACAAGTTCCTTGTCTTTGTCTTTTACACTTATAAAGACAGTCCCTGTTTTTGGCAGTTTTGTGCCTGCTGCAAGCTGAGACTTATAGAATGCTCTCCCGAAGTTCTGATCTATTCCCATTACCTCTCCGGTGGATTTCATTTCTGGTCCCAGTATTGTATCAACACCTGGGAACTTGATGAATGGGAATACAGCCTCTTTCACAGAAATATGGGAGACATGAGTCTCCGATATCAGCCCCATTTCCTGAAGTGTTTTTCCTGCCATAGCCCTTGCTGCAAGTTTTGCAAAGGGGATTCCTATTGCTTTACTTACAAATGGGATTGTCCTCGATGCCCGTGGATTTACTTCAAGTATGTAAACATTCTGGTCTTTAATCGCAAACTGAATATTTATAAGCCCTATTACATTAAGCTCAAAGGCTAACGCTCTTGTCTGTACCTTTATTTCTTCAATAAGTTCTTTGCTAATTGAATAGGGGGGAAGGGAGCAGGCGCTGTCCCCGGAATGAATACCTGCTTCTTCTATATGCTCCATGACACCTGCTATTATACATACCTTGCCGTCGCAAATTGCATCTACATCAACTTCTATGGCGTCTTCAAGGAATTTGTCTATAAGTATGGGATGTTCAGGGGAGACCCGCAAAGCAAACTTCATATATCTTTCAAGGTGTCCCTTGTCATAAACAATTTCCATGGCTCTTCCGCCAAGAACATAAGATGGCCTTAACAGGACAGGGTATCCTATTTTTTCTGCTTCATTTATAGCCTGTTCTAGGGTCATTGCAGTCCCGTTTGGAGGCTGGAGAAGATTAAGTCTTGTGATAAGTACTTTGAATTTCTCCCTATTCTCAGCGATGTCTATGTTTTCAGGAGAAGTTCCGAGGATTCTCACTCCATTTTTTTTAAGCTGTGTCGAGAGTTTAAGCGGTGTCTGTCCTCCGAATTGCACTATAACTCCAAGAGGATTTTCTTTTTCGATTATATTAAGTACTTCTTCAAGCGTGAGAGGTTCAAAATAAAGCCTGTCTGAGGTATCATAGTCTGTGCTCACGGTTTCCGGGTTGCAGTTTACCATGATTGTTTCAAAACCATCCTCTTTTAAAGCAAGGGCTGCATGGACACAGCAGTAATCAAACTCTATTCCCTGTCCTATCCGGTTTGGACCTCCGCCAAGTATTATTATTTTTTCCCTGTTGGTAGGGTTTGCTTCACATTCGCTCTCGTAAGTGGAATAAAGATAAGGAGTGTATGCCTCAAACTCTGCGGCACAGGTATCAACCATCTTGTAAGTTGCTTCCACACCGAGATGCTTTCTTAACTTTCTAAACATGATCTGTTCTACCTTAAGAATTGAAGCAATGTATTCATCGGAGAATCCAAGTTGTTTTGCCTTTCTCAGCAGTGAAGAGATTTCATCTATTGTGTTTTTGGCAGGTTTTTCCTGAGAACATCCTTTTGAAGAATCTTCACAACATGAAAGCAATATATTAACTTCGTTCCTGTATGCAGAAAGAGATTTTTTTAAGAGTGATTCAAATTCTATTATCTCTTTAATGTTGTTTATAAACCAGGGGTCTATACTTGAAAGGGTGTTTATCTCTTTTACTGAAATATTCCTTCTAAGAGCTTCAGCAATAAACCATAGTCTCTGCCAGTTTGTAGACTGGATTCTTTTTTTAATCATTTCATCTGATAAAGACTTTGCTTCATCGTAGATTTCAAGTGATTTAATATCAATCTCAAGAGAGCGCACTGCTTTCTGGAGAGCTTCCTTGAAGTTCCGTCCGATTGACATTACTTCTCCAACTGATTTCATCTGGGTAGTGAGTGTCTGATCTGCCTGTGGAAATTTCTCAAAGGTAAATCTAGGGATCTTTACAACGCAATAGTCTATTGTTGGCTCGAAGGATGCAGGGGTTTTTTTTGTAATGTCGTTTGCGATCTCATCAAGAGTAAACCCAACGGCGAGTTTTGCAGCTATCTTTGCAATCGGGAATCCCGTTGCCTTGGACGCAAGCGCAGACGACCTTGAGACCCGTGGATTCATCTCTATTACCATCATCCTGCCATCTTTGGGATTCACCGCAAATTGAATGTTGGAACCTCCCGTATCCACACCTATTTCCCTTATTATCTTTATAGAGGCATCCCTGAGGATCTGATATTCCTTGTCTGTAAGAGTTTGTGCCGGTGCCACAGTTATGCTGTCGCCTGTATGTATTCCCATGGGGTCGAAATTTTCTATGGGGCATATTATGACAACATTGTCTTTTGAATCACGCATTACTTCGAGCTCAAATTCTTTCCATCCTATGAGCGACTCTTCAATCAGAATCTGGCTGAAAGGGCTTGCTGCCAGGCCCCACCGCACATGCTCAACGTACTCTTCCATATTGTAGGCTACATTCCCCCCGGTGCCTCCCAGAGTGAAAGACGGTCTTATTATGGCAGGAAATCCGATTTCTTTTATTACTTCCATCGCACCTTCTTCAGTTGTCACATAACCGCTTGCCGGAATATCGAGATTGATATTCTTCATGGCTTTTTTAAAGAGGTTCCGGTCTTCGGCTTTCTTAATGGCGTTTACGTTTGCCCCAATGAGTTCAACATTGTATTTCTGCAGGATTCCCTTTTCATGGAGATCTATTGCAATATTAAGTCCTGTTTGTCCTCCGATGGTGGGTAAAAGCGCATCCGGGCGTTCCTTAGCGATTATCTTTTCGAGAGCTTCTGAATCAAGGGGCTCGATGTAAGTGGAATCAGCCATCTCCGGGTCAGTCATGATAGTAGCGGGATTGCTGTTTACAAGTATTGTCTTATATCCTTCTTCTCTCAATGCCTTGCATGCTTGTGTGCCTGAGTAGTCAAATTCGCACGCCTGGCCTATGACAATAGGCCCTGATCCTATGAGCAGGATGCTTTTAATATCTTTTCTTTTTGGCAATTTTTTCCCTCTTTAATACCTGTGTTCAGGTGATATTATCCAATCCTTCTTTGTTATCGTTGTCCTTGACAAAGTAAAGCGCCATTATCAAAAAGCCTGTTCCGATGCATATCGCAGAATCTGCGACGTTAAAGGCAGGCCAGTGGTAAGTCTTCCAGTATACATCAAGAAAATCCCTTACCTCACCCAGGAATATCCTGTCTATAAAATTTCCTGCCGCACCCGCAATTATCATTGAGTATGCTGTTCTTAATGTTGTTTCTTTTTTATCAGTTGTTGCCATAAGATAAGAAAGCATACCAATGGCGCTCAAAGTTATTACTATGAAAAAAGGAGTTCTCAGGGATGAATTCATTTGTGACATTATCCCGAATGCTGCTCCCTTATTCAAAACATATGTAATATTAAAAAACCCTTCTATTACCCTGATGCTTTGGGAGGGTACCATATAAAACTGTATGACCGCTTTAGTAATCTGATCTAAAATTAAAATTCCGGCAATTGTTATAAGTTCCATGTAGCGAAATAATCCTGTCACGTTTTAAGCGTTCCTGCAAGCATGTTTATGCTGCTGAGTTTTTCATCTTTTAAAAATTGAGTCATACCTTTTATTATCTCTATAACTGCGTAAGGGTTTACCATATTTGCCGTTCCTGTTTCAATCGCTGTTGCACCTGCAATTATAAATTCCAGGGCATCCCGGCTGTTCATTATTCCTCCCATCCCAATGATGGGGATTTTAACGGCATTTTTTACTTTCCATACCATTGCCAGAGCAACAGGTTTTATAGCAGGACCTGAAAGTCCTCCAGTTGCTGTAGAAAGTACAGCCTTTTTCCTCTTAATGTCTATTGCCATCCCAACAAGGGTATTGATAAGTGAAACTCCGTCTGCTCCGGCAGACTCTGCAGCTCTGGCTAGCTCAGCTATATCTGATACATTTGGAGAAAGCTTGATAAAAACGGGAACACAGGATACTTCCTTTACTTTCTCAACAAGCCTTGTGATCCCTTCAGAGCTTTTCCCGAATTCCATTCCCCCTTTTTTTACATTCGGGCACGATGCATTGATTTCAATTGCATCTATCCCGCCGGCATCTGACAACTGTTTTGCTGTTTGAGCGTATTCTTCTATTGTGTTGCCGAATATGTTTACTATGATATTGGTTTTAAATCTTCTAAGGAATGGGATCTTCTCTGCAATAAATCTTTTTACACCTACGTTTTCAAGTCCAATGGAGTTAAGCATCCCTGATGCAGTTTCACAGATCCTTACGGGGGAATTGCCGGATTTTGGCTCCAGAGAGATTCCCTTTGTCGTTATGCCTCCGAGACTGTTAAGGTCAATGAATTGAGATATCTCCTCCCCATAGCCGCAGGTTCCTGAAGCGAGGATTACCGGATTTTTAAAAGTGATACCTGATATCTTAACCTCAAGGCTTTTGGCGCTTGCCGCCGTCTCAATAGTTTTATTCTTTTTTAGTCCCATTCAAGTTGTCCGCTGTAAAAAACAGGCCCGTCTTTGCAGGCAAGCTTATATTTTTTCCCATTTGTTTCATTGCAGTTTCCTTTTATCTTCATGACACATCCAAGGCAGACTCCATAGCCGCACCCCATGACTGTTTCAACAGAAATCTGGCATCTCACATTCCATTTTTGAGCTATTATGTCAACCGCCTTGAGCATAGCTGTGGGTCCGCTTGCAAATATCATTGTTTCATCTCTTGCAGTTTGGGAAAGTTTGCCAAGTTTTTCTGAAAGTAAGTCCGTAACAAATCCCTTCTTCCCTTTTGATCCGTCTTCAGTTGCAAATAATATCTTGTCGGTCACACTTGAAAGTTTGTCCTTAAGGACAAGTTCATGTGAAGTTCTGGCTCCGTAAAATAGGGTTATGTCTGTTTTCTTTCCCCATTTTTTATGGATGACTTTTGCCAGTAAAGGGAAGGGTGCGACACCTATACCGCCTGCGACTAAGAATGCATTTTCTAGCTGGTGCTCAAGGATAAAACCATTTCCGAATGGGCCGAGAATATCCAAAGTGTCTTTTTCTTTAAGCTGCGAGATTACCGATGTACCTGCTCCCGTAATCTTGTATGCGATTTCCAGGCTTTGAACATTTGCATCGCTTATACTGAAAGGCCTTCGGAGTATAAGCCCTGAACTTCCCGGTATGCGGCACATGAAAAACTGCCCCGGTATCAAATTCGCGATTCTTTCTCCTGTCTTCAACCTGAGAAGGAATTGAGTTTCGTTAAGCCTGCGGTTGGAAACTATTGTGGTCAGCATTTAGCGGAATTATATACTATTTTGCCGCTCACTATTGTTGTAACGGCTTTACCCTTTAAATCCCAGCCAATGAAAGGTGAGTTCCTGCTTAAAGATTTTATGTCTTTTTCTTCAAAACGGAACTTCAGATCAGGGTTTATTATTGTTATATCAGCATCACTTCCCTGAGTGAGAGAACCTTTTTTAAGGTTCAGTATCTCTCTTGGAGCTTTTGTAAGAAGTCTTATTATATCGTTTAAGGTAAGTTCTCCGCCATGATAGAGCTTAAGAGCAAGTGGAAGCGCTGTCTGCAAGCCTATCAGTCCGAATGGGGCAAGGTTGAATTCCACGTCCTTTTCTGCAAGATGATGCGGTGCATGATCGGTTGCTATGGCGTCGATGGTCCCATCTTTTAGCCCTTTAATTATGGCTTTCACGTCGCTCTTTTCCCTTAAGGGCGGATTAACCTTGAAGTTTGAATCGTAACCTCTCACTGATTCATCGGTCAGGCTGAAATGATGAGGTGTTGCGTCGGCTGTGACGGTCAAGCCTTTCTTTTTTGCATTTCTTATAAGTTCCACTGTCCCGGCAGAACTGACATGAGTTATGTGAAGTTTTACTCCCGTCATTTTAGACAGGATTATATCGTGCGCCGCCATTATTTCTTCGGATTCTCTCGGTATGCCTGCAAGACCGAGCTCTGTAGAGATAAACCCCTCATGCATCACTCCGTTTCTGCTCAGCGATTTGTCTTCACAGTGGGATATTACGGGAAGATCAAACATCTTAATATATTCCATTGCCCTTCTCATCATATCCGAGTCTTTAACAGAGTATCCGTCTTCAGTGAATCCTACGCAGCCGGCATGCGCCAGTTCCCCAAGCTCACTCAACTGTTCCTGCTTCATTCCTTTTGTTATGGAGCCTGTACAAAACACGTTGACTATGGCTCTTTTTTTTGCCTCATTATGGATAAAATCCGTGATTGCTCCGTTATCATTGACAGGGTCGGTGTTAGGCATTGCCACAATGGATGTAAAGCCTCCCGCTGCTGCTGCAAGAGATGCGGTTTCTATGGTTTCTTCATCCTCGCGTCCCGGCTCCCGCAAGTGCGTGTGCATGTCAATAAGCCCGGGGGATACGATAAGCCCTGACGCATCGATGACTGTGATGTCTTTTCCTTTGGATGAGATTTTGTCTCCGATCTCGCGGATTTTCCCTCCTGATGCAAGGATATCTTTTTTACCATCCAAACCCTGTGAAGGGTCTATGACCCGGCCGCCTTTAATCAGTAAATCCACTTTTCCCTTTTCCTCCAAGAAGAAGATAGATCATTGCCATTCTCACTGCTATTCCGTTTGTTACCTGGTTTAATATGACTGAATAAGGTCCGTCGGCAACTTCAGGGGCAAGCTCTATTCCCCTGTTAATTGGCCCTGGATGCATTACCATAACATCTTTTTTCGCCTTGCTAAGCCGCTCAAGATTAAGGCCAAAAAGCCTTGAGTATTCTCTTAATGAAGGGAATAAATTTGCCTGCATCCTTTCAAGCTGGATTCTGAGCATAATGATTACATCCGATTCAGCCACTACTTTATCAAAATTATATGAGATATTTACTCCTAATTTATCTGCCTCAACAGGTATGAGTGTCGGGGGACCGACGATAGTCACTTCCGCTCCCATGGTGGTGAGAGCATAAATATCAGAGCGTGCCACCCGGCTGTGAGTTATATCTCCTACTATGCAAACCTTAAGCCCCTCTATGCGTTTCTTTTTTTCTTTTATGGTAAAGAGGTCTATCATTGCCTGTGAAGGATGTTCATGTGAACCGTCCCCTGCATTTATTATTGAAGGCTTAAGACAATTTGCAAGCATATGGGGGGCACCTGAATGAGGATGTCTAATTATGATTATATCAGGATTCATCGCTTCAAGGTTTTTTGCAGTGTCTTTGAGTGTTTCCCCCTTGGTTGTACTGCTTGCGGAGGTGGCAATGCTTATGGAATCTGCACTTAACCTTTTTGCGGCAAGTTCAAAGGAAGTTTTTGTCCGCGTGCTTGCCTCAAAGAAAAGATTTATTATTGTCTTGCCCCGAAGCGCCGGAACTTTTTTTATGTCCCTTGTAGAAACCTCTTTTAAGGCTTCCGCAGTCCTGAGAATAAGCTCTATATCCTCTTTGGAAAGATCTTTAGTTCCAAGGTAATGTTTCCTCGTGCCGGAAGAAGCTATTACTTCGTTTTTCTGCATAGAAGCACCCTGTCTATACCGTCAGTTTCCTTAAGCAATACATTTATCATTTCTTCGCGGGTTGTCGGCACAGTCCTGCCAACAAAATTGGCTTCAATCGGCAGTTCCCTGTTTCCTCTGTCTATCAATACGGCAAGCCTTATGAAATTGGGCCGTCCGATGTCCATTATGGCGTCAAGCGCCGCCCTCGTGGTTCTTCCTGTGAAAAGCACATCATCAACAAGAACTACTGTTTTCCCCTCAAGCGGGAAGTCCAGTTCTGTCTTTCTAAGCTCAATGCTAGGTCCTTTAATTCCAATATCGTCCCTGTAAAGAGTGGCGTCTATTATTCCCTGCGGTACTGCTATTTTTTCGGTCCGTTTAATGAACTGTGCTATGCGGTTGCTAATGAAAACACCCCGTGTCCTTAACCCAACAAGAACAAGATCTTTTGCGCCCTTGTTTTTTTCCAAAATCTGATGGGTTATCCGGGTGATTGTTCTCTTCAGCCCTTCAGCGTCTAGTATCTCTATCTCTTTCACAGTCGTCATCGCATCATTGGTGGGTTTGCTAGTTAACACTGTAAAAATTCGAAGGCAAAATATCACACTATCTTTTTAAAAGGCAAGGCTTTTTAAAAGGCAATGAGATTTTCTATTTTCAACAGGATATGCTATTGACTTTTTCATTTGAAATCACAAAATGGTAACAATATTACAACCTTCACGTTAAAGAATTTAAAACTGCATATCCTGTTAATTTACTGGAGATAGTTTTATGCGAAAAGTAAAATCAATTTTATTATTTTGTATTATTGCTGTTTTACTGATGCCTTTTATCTGTTTATCTATTTCAGAAGCAGGAGGAACAATTGAGCTTCCGCAGACAGGACAAACGACAAGTTATGCAACAGGGGACGATGGAGATATTCAGACAGGCACAGCATGGCCCAGTCCCCGCTTTACCGATAATGGCAATGAAACCATAACTGATAACCTCACCGGATTGATGTGGACAAAAGATGCGAACCTTTCCGATATAGCCACATGGCAGGGGGCTCTTGACTATGTAGCGTCACTTAACAGCAGCAGCTATCTTGGGTTTAATGACTGGCGTCTGCCTAATGTTAATGAACTTAAAAGTCTTGTCAATGCTAATGAGTCTTCTGTATCTGCATGGCTTACTGCACAGGGTTTCAACAATATACAGCCTAGCTACTACTGGACGTCCACTACTTATTCATACGATACTTACAATAGATGGTATGTCCATATGTTGACTGGCTTAGTCGGCAGCAGCGGAAAGGGCAACTTCTATGATATCTGGCCTGTTCGTTCCGGCTCCGGGTCTTCGACTATATCTCTTCCGCAGACAGGGCAGACAATAAGTTATGCAACAGGAGACGATGGAGATATTCAGGCAGGTGCAGCATGGCCGAGTTCCCGCTTTACTGATAATGGCGATAGTACCGTAACTGATAATCTCACCGGATTGATGTGGACAAAAGACGGGAACCTTTCCGTTGGAACAACATGGCAGGGTGCTCTTGACTATATAGCATCGCTAAACAGCAGCAATTATCTTGGGTTTAACGACTGGTATCTTCCAAATGTTAATGAACTTAAAAGCCTTGTAAATGCTAATGAGGATTATACATCCAATTGGCTTAATTCGCAGGGTTTCAGCAATGTACAGTCTGTCAAATACTGGTCGTCTTCTACTTATGCAAACAGTACGGACAGCTCCTGGTATGTCAATATGTGGTATGGCGATTCGGGATTCAACGATAAGGGGATCTCCAACTTCGTGTGGCCAGTTCGTTCCGGTCAGTCGTCCGGGCAATGTGTTTATACAATATCAGTTTCAGATGAAGAATTTGATCATACCGGCGGTACAGGGAATCTGGTTATAACGACAACTAATGATTGCGACTGGACGGCTTCAAGTGATTCAGGGTGGCTTGTCATAACCCCCACTATCAGCGGAATCGGCAGTGAAACGATTACTTACACGGTTTCTGCAAACACAGGCGCGGATTTACGTACAGCGATTATTTCTGTACAAGGCGTTACGCATACGATTACACAAACCGGTGTGGTGGCAGAAAGTTTTCCCGATCTGACGACGATATCAATCAAGTGTCAAAAGACGGTCAAGAAGGGCAAAAAATTAAATGTTAGTATAACTGTAAAAAATATTGGCACAGTAAAAAGCGATAAATCAAGATTGAGTTTATATTTATCAAGCAGCGATAGTCTGTCAGTAGGGGATGGGGAAAAATCTATTGTTTCTAAAGTAATAAATAATCTGAATAAACAGAAAGCCCTGACAATGACTTTTAAATTTAAGATCAAAAAAGCTAAAGGAAATTATTATGTCAAGGCATTCTGTGATAGCGATAATACTATAACGGAATCTGATGAGAGCAACAACATAGCCGTGAAGAAAATTATTGTAAAATAATTTGTGACACTTTAGACCAGAGCTTTCTTAGCGGCATTACCTCAACTTTACCTATTGCTGCAAATTGAAGCATTCTCAAAACCCTTGACATATTAAGGTTTTGTAATGTATTAGGAGCATCTTTAAAGCAGGTTAACAATGAGGGATGTTTCTAATATTCTCTTTAGTATGAAAAAAACATTTTCACATAATATTTTTTTACGCGCAGTACTTGTCTTTCTTATATTTCTAAGTTCCTGCCAGATATTTGCTTCAAGGGAGAGTGTCCTTTACAATCAGGGTGCCAATGCCGTAAACGCAGGCGACTTTGAAACAGCAGAGAAGATATTACGCAGTTTTGAGGCAGAACTTCCACGCAACCAGAGGCTTTATGAACTGAAGCTTCTCGTTTCTTCAGCCTATCTCGAAAAAGGAAATTTTGAAAAGGCACAGATTCTTGCAAGACAGGTTCCAATCCAGGGGACGGAAAATCATATCCTTGCCAAAAAGTTTGAACTTCTGGGAGATGTCTCTGCCATGACAGGCAATATATTCAAGGCTGCCGGCGAGTATGTCACAGCCTTGGAATATACCGAGACTTCTGCCGGAGAATCAGAGCTCAGGGGAAAAACCGGCAAGATTTTTCAGGAAAAGGCAAAGCCTGTTGATCTTGAAAGGGTTATTGACAACTATGGCGGGAAATTCCCTGCTGACGAAGCACTCTTTGCACTGGGTAAAATGAGGGTTTTGAAAGGTGATATTGGAGGAAGCAGGAAGATACTTGAAAAATATAAGGAGAAATTCCCGAAAGGTGACAAAGCGGAAGAGTTAAGCAAATTAATCGATGAAGCAGAAAAATCTGCGCTAAGTGTTCCGGTGATCGGCTGTATAATTCCTCTTTCAGGTGAATATGAGGGGCTTGGCGAATACGTCAGGAATGGGATATTGACGGCCCAGGTGATATATAATGAGAAATCCGGTAAATCCCTTGCGGAACTTATCTTCAAAGATTCAGAAGGGAGTCCTCAGAAATCGGTTGCAGCATTAGACGAACTTGCAAAGGACAACAGGGTAATCGCCATATTGGGTCCATTAAGGAGTCAATCGCTTAAAGCCTGCGCTCCTTCGGCAGACAAGAACCGCATCCCGGTTATATCGCCCACGGCAGACGCAGATTACATAACAGGGATATCTGATTACATTTTCCGCAATTGTCTTCTGCCCGAGCAGGAAGCCATACATATGGCGGATTATGCTGTCAAAAAATTAAATAAACGGAGTTTCGCGGTACTTTACACTGATGATTATTACGGCAGGAAACTTGATCAAGGATTTTCCAGAGAAGTTGAGAAGCAGGGAGGAGAAGTTAAGATAAGAATAAGTTATTCCGGCAAAGAAGGAGACTATGCAGAGCAGATAGGGCAGCTTAAGAATTATATTAATGGTGGTGGTAAATTTGATGCCATATATCTTCCGGGAGATTTTGATAAGGTTTCTCTCATGATCCCGCAGCTTGCATTCAATGGAATAAAAGAGATTCAGCTTTTAGGGAGCAGCGGATGGGATTCAGGGCGGATTTCATCTGATGGGAATCCTGAAAAGCTTTTAGATCTCATTGATGAGACTGACCTGCTTGAAGGGGCAGTGTTCACTGATTCATTTTATCCATGGTCAAATGACAAGGAAGTGAAGGAATTCATAGAGCAGTACAAGGATATGTTTTCGGTCATGCCTAATGCTTATGCGGCGCAGGCTTTTGATGCCTTTTCAATTATTGCAGAGCAGGTAAAAAAAGGTACAAGGACACGCGAAGAGATGGGGAAGGGTATTTCGGGTTTGAAGAAGTACAAGGGTATTTCAGGATCGATTACTATTGGTGACAAAGGGAAATCAGGTAAAGAACCGTTTTTTATAAGGATAAAGAACGGGAAATTTGAATTGATAAACGTGGAGATATAGAAAATGCCGGAAATTAAAGCTTTCAAAGGATATGTCTACAACAGCAGCATGGTTGAACCTTCAAAAGTGGTAGCCCCGCCATATGATGTTATAAACTCTGAGGAGCAGGATGCGTTATACCGTCTTGATCCCTGCAATGTAGTAAGGCTCATATTGGGAAAGGAAAATCAGGGAGACAGCGAAAATAACAACAAATACACCCGTGCAGCTGCGTTCCTTAGAGAATGGGTAGATAAAGGGATAATCACTCAGCAGTCAGAAAGCTCTATTTATTTGTATGAACAGGAGTTTACCCTTCCCGATGGTTCAAGAAAGGTCAGGAAAGGTTTTATAGCTCTTGTGAAGCTTGACGAGCCGGGAAAGGGGAGCATATTTCCTCATGAGAACACTCTGGCAAAGCCCAAGGAAGACAGGCTTAATTTAATGAGGGCATGTAAGGGGAATCTCTGTCAGGTTTTTTCTCTTTATACTGATTCAGAAAGAAAGGTAGATAGACTTCTTGAGAAAGGAAAACCTTCAAAACCTGTATTTGATTTTATCGACCCCAGTGGTCTTGTTAACAGGCTCTGGCAGGTAAGTTCCCCTGAGGTTATTGAAGAGGTGCGTAAAACCATGGCTGAGAAAAACCTCTTCATTGCTGACGGTCATCACCGCTATGAGACAGCAGTGAACTACAGGAATGAGATGAGAAAAAGCACAGGCAAAAATAACGGAAATGAACCTTTCGATTATGTGACCATGATGTTCGTAAACACTGAAGATGAAGGGCTTGTGGTGCTTCCCATTGACAGGCTTATTCACTCGGTTAAAGATTTTAGCTCAAAGAATGTGCTTAAAAAAATGGGAGAGCTTTTCAACATCACTCCAGTTGCAGAGGGAACTGATGCTGAAACCCTTTCAAAGCTTGTCGCGGAAAAGGGGAAGGAGACTCCTTCTTTCGGAGTTGCCCTTGAGGGTGAGAAAGGCTATTTTATTGCAGGCTTAAAATCAAGGGCTGTTGCTGACAGCTGTTTTGAGCCTGGTTTTCCTGTTGAATTGAAAGAGCTCGATGTCTCAATCCTCCACAAGCTTATATTTGAGAAGGTGCTTGGCATAGATGAAGAGAGCCTTAAAAACCAGACCAACATCGAGTATGTTAAGGGAGGCGGGCTTACAATAAAGCATTTCAAAGAGGGTAATTATCAGGCGGCTTTCCTTCTAAATCCGACACCTGCTGATGGAGTGAAAAGGGTGGCGGAAAAGGGTTTGAAGATGCCTCAGAAATCTACCTTCTTCTATCCGAAACTGCTGTCAGGGATTGTGTTTAATCTGTTTTAATTGACCGGCATGACATTATGTGGTAGTAATAATTCATACCGTGATTGGAGATAATCAAATGGGAACAGCAGTAAAAAAGACAATCTCACTTCCACCTGATTTGGCACAAGAAATTGAACTTATAGCAGAAGAGGAAGGGAAGACCCTGAGTGCAGTTATTCAGGATGCTTTGAGAAGGGCCAGAAAGGAAAGACTCAAAAAAAGTTTCTATCAAATTCAAGGTTATTGGAGTGGTAAGGCAAAACAAAAAGGCATTCTCACTGAAAAAGACCTTGAAAAATACCTTCAAAAGTGAAACTGGTTTTTGATACCAATATATTTATTTCTGCAATTGTAATTCCACACTCACAAGCTGAGAAGGCAATCCTTAAAATAATTAATTGTGATGACTCACTGATTATTTCTAAGGTAATTATTGATGAAGTCCTATCCGTGCTTTCCAGAAAATTTCAATATGACAGGGAGGCTGTCAGCCATGTTGCTTTTTACCTTTCAGAGCTTGCCAAAGTGGTTAATCCAACAAGGAAGATTAAAATACTTAATGATGAGCCTGACAACAGGATTCTTGAATGTTCCCAGTGCGGCAAGGCTGACGCAATAGTTACTGGAGATAAAAAAATGCTGAATCTGAAAGAATTTGATGGCATAAATATTATAAGTTTGAAAGAGTATCTGGATATTTAGACAACTTACAACCTCCGGAAACTGTGAAGCGTATTGAAATGCTAATGCAAAAAAAAGCAAACCAGAGGAAATGAATCCGCTATACGAGTTTGCCGGATAATTTTTTTTTATGGCAATACTTATGAAAACTATATTTACCATTATTGGAATCATTGTATTCTTTTACCTTGTGTTGCTTATTTCTAATTACTGTGAACGGAAGCGACAAGAGAAACTCATAAAAAAGCTTGGTCCAAAACTTGATAACTTACTAACACGGGTTGAAGCAATAGAAACGGTGGTACTAGTGAAGGAAATCAACCATATTAAACAACGCTTTTTTAAGACATTGGCAAAATTGAAAGAAGAAAATGGCGAATATATAAATATCTGTCCTAAGTGCGGAGATACTTTGGCTGTAAAAGATACTGCTTATTATGGTAAAATTTTTGGTTGTCCTAATTATCCTAACTGTCGTTATCTTGTAAAAGTTGCGGATAAAAATGCGAATACCTTTGATTTAATAACAGTGGATTAAGAAGGCACTGATTAAACCATGACACTTGATGAATTTCAACAAAAGCTTGCACTTTTTGAAGTTAAAGTTACAGAAATAGAGCGCTTAAAAAAAGATCTACAGGACTTCAACGCAAGCATTGATAAGCGGATACAACGAAATGAAATAAACAGCAAGAAGATTATCGATGAGTACCTTTCAAAAAGAAAAAGTGAATTACAAGAACAAATAAAGGCATTTGACATCCAGAAATCAGAATCAGAGAAGCAATTGACTGATATTGCCGAGAGGATTGAAAAGGATAGAAAGTTTTTCGAATTAAAACAATTACAGGATCGTGAAGCGATTAAAAAAATTTTTAAAGAAAAAACTTTGGGGTTCCCATGGTTAGCTAAGGCATATGGTGACTATTTAGACCTTCGAGATAAGCAAATTGGAGACTATCTAGAAAACAAAAGACCTCCAGCCCTAAAGGGTGCGGAAGCTGTCAAACTGCTGCGTAAAGAGAAAAATAAACTTGAGAAAGAATATCGAGTATCAAAGTATTTACTACAATACTATGAAAACCTGTTTCCTTGGTTGTTAGATTTTAGAGGTGAGGAATTAGACGATATCATTAAGCGAATATTAGAGCCAGACGGAAGAGAGGAATCTATCAGAGATAATGACGATCCAGCAAGAATTTGGCTGACCGATGCAGAGTACAAAAACTTATCATCAGTAGAGAAATATCAGTTAGCATTAGATCGGTATTGGGAGAAAAAGAAGTCCTCATGGGAAATAGGAAGAGACTATGAGAGGTATATTGGCTATCTATATGAATCAGAAGGATTCGAAGTTTACTATCAAGGAATCGTTAAGGGATTTGAGGATCTCGGGAGAGACTTGATTTGTACGAAGGGAAATAATGTTGAAATAGTACAATGCAAGTGTTGGTCTAAGAATAAAACCATACATGAAAAGCATATTAATCAGTTATTTGGTACAACAGTTATGTATTGGATACAAAAAGTTAAAGATAAAAGTGTTCAGTTTGATTTATTTCCTTCGTCTATACGAGCTGCACAGATTATGCCTTGTTTTATTACATCAACTGAGCTATCTGATTCAGCAAGGCAATTCGCGAGTGCGTTAGGAGTTAAGATCAAAGAGAAATTCCCTTTTGTGCCATATCCCTCAATCAAGTGTAATGTATCTCGAACAACTGGGGAAAAAATTTACCACTTACCATTTGACCAACAATATGACAAAACACTAATTGAAGAAGAGAGAAGTGAATGTTATGTTGAAACTGTTGCAAAAGCTGAAAGCTTGGGATTTCGAAGAGCTTTTCAATGGCGGGGAGATAAAACAATGCAATGAATTCGACTAACACAAAAGATAAGAAAAAGAATAAGATGAATGGTTCTATTTAATATGTTGATGGCGACGACATATAAGATTTCTGAAAAGGTGAAGCAATTTAGGCATCAAAAGAGATGGAGGAAAAATAAAGAGAACCGTCCCCTTTAATTGTTTAAGGGTAATAAATGGGATGGTTAAGCCCTTTTACTTTAACAGCAAAAAGGTAAAAGAATAATAATGAATATAAGCCCATATTCCCTCGCTCTTATTGCTGGCGGTTTTGCGATTGTAGGAACTATGACAGGCTCTTGGCTCAATCATAGACTTTCTATTATCCGATCTCAGTACGATATTAAGCAGCTTGCCGGAATGAGGGTGAGAGAGGCTTTTGCTAGCGAGTTGGCTACTCTTCAACTAGATTCTGATCCTGCCTTGAATGTCTCAAGCTTCCTTAAGGATGCTTTTATTAAGCATAAAATTGCAGTAAATGAGTTCATGCTTTTCTTAACAAACAAAGAACTCACAGTATTCAATAAGGTGTGGCATGAATATTATAGCTCTCCAGAAATACCAGATACACATGAAGGTCTTTTTTTTGAAAAATACTCTAAAATAATCGACCCAAAAGGAAAAGAAAAAGCAATAAAAAATATTGAAGCACTTCTTCGCTTTGCCGCACCACCAAAGCTTAAGCTATATCACAATCTTTTTAAAAGAAAATAGGGATAGCACCCATTTTTTATTAACGGTGATATAAACATTAAAAAATAGATAGGACATTATTTCTTACTACAATGATCAACATAGAAGAATATGAGCATTTTCAACATGAGCGTGAGCTTTTGTGGCTTCTTGCTCAAGGAGAAAAAGAAATCGAAACAGGCGAAGGCTCCGACCTTGACGTTGATCTTTCGGAAGCAGATAAGTTGTTAAGAGCCCTGTATAGGTGAAAAACATTTTTCAAACGTAAGATTTGAATGATAGACGAGAAAGCAGGTGGTGAGAAATACGGAGCATACTTTTTCTGTATGTGAGCAATTGCGAGCTGCCTGCTGACAAAGTATAACAACAAATATTGCGCTTGTGCTATTCTGCGCACTCGATTACTTCACTGGTTGTTATTTCTCTGCTTCCTGAGAAATACCCGTACCACTTGTGCAGCATATCAAAAAGAGAGACTGCGGCGAGAACTGCCATCATGGTTACCAGTAGGCATCTATCTTAAAGGAGAGTGCCTCTCCTGCTGCTGACGCACTTGCCGCCTTTTCCATGAACATCCCGACAAGTTCATAGGAAGCGGTGAAGGTCAGAAAAAGAGGGGATGCACCCCTTTTAATGCCTTCAATCCAATTTTCTTGATAATTTAACAAAAATGTTAAAAGCTTATGTCATAAAATTTGGTTTTTTTATTGAAACTCCTATGAGAAAGGGAGGATACAATTCTTAATATGCATCCAACTGTCAAAGCTTCTTTAATAACCTTATAATCTTTTTTTCTTTTTCACGCTTTATCATTCTTTTATTATAAAATATATACATGCTTAATTATTAATTTTAATAAAGTTTAAGTAATTATTTTAGACTTTTCTTTCTTGACTGACTATCTGCGAGAGAGGTAAAACTAATTGAAAAAAAATATATATATAAATGTTAAACGAGGGACAATGAAATGAAAATATTGCTCATAATCTTGGCTTTAGCCATAGCCGTGATTGGGCTCTACAAAAAGGATTCATGGCCTATTTGAGTAAGTATTTTAATTTCAGTGTTTTTGATTGTCGGTGCAATTGTTCAGACAGTTGTAGAAATTCGAGCCTCGAAGGAGGAAGCAAAATCGAAATATGTAGGGATAATCAAGCCACCATCTAAAGTTTTATTCTCAGCACAAGAGAATACGGTTCGTAACCTCGAGTTGGGTGATAGCGGCGCGATACTTGCCTTTAGCGGACAGCAGGGTGCACCATTATTTAAAATCTTTGGCGACAACGCATTAACTATTATCTCCGACAAAGGTACGCTGAAGGTTTCAACAACTATCAGAAATAGAAAGGGAACTATAGTTGCAGAACTCATCAATAATGAGTGGAAGGTAAATAAAAATAACACATTTGATAGAAACTATTCAAAAAATGCAATAGAAGTAAAAGATGATTCAGGGGACATTGTTTTGCAAGTCAAAGTATTGGAAGACAGAATTCAATTTCAAGGTAAATTTTATGATGGCCAAGGAAATGGTGTTGGGATTGGAAAAGCTCCTAGTGGTCAAGGTGGCATCATAGTGCGATGTGCGCCAAATGATCCAGGGCTTGACCTGAAAATAGAACCAATGTTTAAGTATCCTAGTGACAATCATATTGGTGAGTTTCGAGAAGAATAAAAAATTAATCGTTCCCTTTGAAGAAATGGAGTTTTTAAATGTTTCATATTATATATGAAGGAAGAATAGATGGCGAATTTGAGGGTTTCGATGATGAAGTAATATTTAAAATGACAAACGACACATATTGGATTCAAGATCAATACAAGTATTGGTATCACTATGCGTATAATCCACAAGCAAAAATTACAGAAGACAATGGCAGGTTCATTTTATCAGTAGCTGACAATTCCATTCCCGTGAGACGTGCTGATAATATCATTGAAAGTTGTATTGATGGTGAATTTAATGGATGGATGGGAGAATCAGTCTATAAGTTAGTAAACGGTCAAAAATGGCAGCAGTCATCTTACAAATACCAATATAAGTATTCTTATATGCCTCAAGTCATAATTTATCAAACTCGTAGTGGTTATAAAATGCTTGTGGCTGGAACAACGGCGTACGTCAGAAAACTTGGCTAAGCGAATAAAAAAATAACCGCCCCATTTAGTGTGTGCTTTGAAAAAATATTTATATTCAGAAATCTATACGTTTTAACTTTTTCTTTTACCGTCTATCTTTTAAAAGCTCCGAAAGTTCTTAATTGCAAAAAATTGAAATGTGAATTATTTTTAAGTATACAAGATATAATTAAAAGGAGAATGATGATATGGATATTTCATTACCTTTGGATAAAATGACAAATTTAGATAAGATAGCAATGATGGAAAAGCTATGGGATGATCTCTGTCGAGATCCCGAAGCCATCCAATCACCAATCTGGCACAAGGATGTTTTAGAGGGAAGGGAAAAAGAGTTAAACGAAGGTAATGCAAAGTTTACATCCTTTGATCAAGCAAAAGACAGAATCAGAAATCAGATTAAATGAAAATTGAACTTCTTGATTCTGCGGAGAAAGATTTACTCGATGGTTTCGAATTTTATGAACGTAAATCAAAAGGTCTTGGTGGTTACTTTCTCGAATCACTATTTTCAGATATTGACTCACTCTATATTTTTGCCGGTGTTCACGCCCTCCATTTCGGATATCATCGGTTGCTATCCAAAAGATTTCCCTTCGCCATTTATTATAAGGTAAATATAGAAACCGTACAGGTTTATGCCATTTTAGATTGCCGCAGGAATCCGGCCTGGATCAGAAAGAAACTCACATAAAAAGAGTGCATTCCCTTTTTTACACTTCGCTCACAACGACCTCTTTTAACTGTCTTAAATTATAAGAAAGATGATAGTAAAGAAATAAGACGGTGTACTTTAATTCTTTTTTCAAGCGCAAGATTTGAATGATAGACAAGGAAGCAGGTGGTGAGAAATGCGGAGCATACTTTTTCTGTATGTGAGCAATTGCGAGCTGCCTGCTGACAAAGTATAGCAACAAATATTGTGCTTGTGCTAGTCAGCGCACTCAATCACTTCGCTGGTTGTTATTTCCCTGCTTCCTGAGAAATATCCGTACCATTTATGAAGCATATCAAAAAGCGACACTGCGGCGAGAACTGCCATCATGGTTACCAGCACTGCATCTATCTTGAAGGAGAGTGCCTCTCCTGCTGATGCCGCACTTGCCGCCTTTTCCATGAACATCCCGACAAGTTCATAGGAAGCGGTGAAGGTCATGGTGAACATAAATATCATTGGGACGGCTGTTGTCCATGCGTACTTTGATTTTCCTGATTTTATGATAAGCGTTGTCCCAACTCCAAGGGCTATGGCGGCAAGAAGCTGGTTAGCAACTCCGAACATTGGCCATATTGTTGATATATTCCCTGACGAGATGAGATAACCCCATGAAGCGACTACTGCTAAGCTTGTCCCTAAAATACCAGGCATCCAGTTATGTCTTGCAAGGGGTTTGTAGATATAACCTCCAAGCTCCTGTATGAGAAACCTTGCTACTCTTGTTCCTGCGTCCACAGTGGTTAATATGAAAAGAGCTTCAAACATAAGTGCGAAGTTGTACCAGTAAGGCATAAGCGATTTCATGCCGGGAAGCCCGGAAAATATCGAAGCCATTCCGACTGCCAGCGACACTGCACCGCCCGGGCGCCCCTCCACATTGGTCTGTACCATAGCGGAGAGTTCTTTTATCTTGTCTACGTTAAAGCCGAGCGCGGCAATCTGGTCAAAGGTGAGTTTCGTATTGATAGCGAAATAATCGCCGGGAATAAGTATCGTTGCTGCTATAAGAGCCATCGCGGAAACGAAGCCTTCTGCCAGCATTGCCCCGTAGCCTATGAATTTTATGTCTTTTTCTGACATTATCATCTTTGGTGTTGTGCCTGATGATATAAGCGCATGGAATCCTGAGATGGCGCCGCAGGCTATGGTAATGAACATGAAAGGGAAAAGTTTACCGGGAATTATGGGACCTCCTCCATCAACAAATCTCGTAACAGCCGGCATCTGGATATCAGGTGCAATTACGATTACCCCAATTGCAAGAAGCGATATGGTCCCGATTTTCATATAAGTTGAAAGATAATCCCTTGGGCAAAGCAGAAGCCATACTGGCAGAACAGATGCTATAAATCCGTAAACAGCAATTGATATGACAAGCGTTTCCCTTGAGAGATTGAAAAAAGGCTCAAGGAAAGAGCCCGGGATGTAATGCCCTGAAACGACTGCGATCACGAGAAGGCTGACCCCGATTATTGATACTTCAGAAACTTTGCCCGGTCTTATGCGGTAAAGGTAAATACCCATAAGAAGCGCTATGGGAATTGTAAGGCCTATAGTATAAGTTCCCCACGGACTGTGTGTCAGCGCATTTACCACAGCGAGCCCGAGTCCCGCAAGGGCAACTATTATTATAAAAAGTATTGCTATTGATGCGGCAAATCCTCCGACCGGACCAATCTCATCCTTTGCTATCTGTGCAAGGGAACGTCCGTTCCTTCTTACCGATGCAACAAGTATGACCATGTCATGGACAGCCCCACCCATCGTTGCCCCAATCAATATCCATAAGAATCCGGGAAGGTAGCCGAACTGCGCGGCAAGCATGGGACCGATTAAAGGGCCTGCTCCTGCAATTGCCGCAAAATGATGTCCAAAAAGAACCCAGCGGTTTGTGGGATCGTAGTCTATGCCGTCTTTCATTCTCATTGCCGGGGTTATATTTTTTTCGTTAATTGAAAGGACTTTAGTTGAAAGGAAAGCGGCGTAAAACCTGTAGGCGATCGCATAGGTGCAGCCTGTTGCTACAACTATCCAGAGGGCATTTACCTTTTCCTGCGGATTGAATATTCCGGCAACTATGGCAATTGCCACAGCCGCAATGAATGATATTAAAAGCCAGATAAGTTTCTTGAACATAATCTATTAAATAGCCTTGAAGGGTGTTTATGTCAAATCTAAATTAAAATTTCATCTCTGAAACTGAATAGGCTTGGCAGTCCCGCTCTGGCACTGAACAGCAGGTGTCTGCCGCGGGAGCTGCCAAACTTAAAAACGTTAGTTACAGTGAAATAGATTCATGATAACCGCTGAGTTTGTTTTTGAGAGAGTCTCTTCCAATATATTAATTGACCTTATACTGATATTATTAATAATAAGAGTATGAGGTTTTTGACTGCTAAAAAACATTTTATGGGATTTAAATTAGATGGCTGAAAAATTATTTCTCGATTGTTCATCTGGTATTAGCGGGGATATGTTTTCTGGGGCGCTTATTGACCTTGGATTTGATATAAATGTTTTGCGCAAGGAACTTTCCAAGCTGAATCTCGATGACTTTAAGGTCTCAACAAGGGAAGTCAGTAAGAAGGGGGTAAGAGCTCTTAAATTTGATGTCCACATTCACAAACACCAGCATCACCACAGGACATATAAAGACATAGAGGCAATCTATAAAAAATCATCTCTCGATAAAAAAATAATAAGCAGAGCACTTGATGTATTTAAGGCGTTGGCTGATGCCGAGGCTCTGGTGCATGGAACAACCCGCAACAAGGTGCATTTCCATGAGGTAGGCGCGGTTGATTCGATAGTTGACATTACAACTGTTGCGGCGGGTATTCATTATCTTGGCATTACAGATGTTGCCTGTTCTCCTCTCAATCTTGGTGGTGGCATGATCAACATGGAACATGGGAGACTTCCTGTTCCTGCTCCTGCTACGGCAGAACTTCTGAAAGGAATACCTGTTTACAGCGGCACCAGCGAAGGAGAATTGACTACACCAACCGGCGCTGCGCTGGTCAAGGTTCTTTGCAATGAGTTTGTTTCATTTCCTTCTGGTGTTATTAGCAAGATAGGATATGGAGCCGGTGAGAAGGAACTTCATTCCACACCCAATATACTGAGGGCCTTCCTGCTGGAGTCTGAAGCAACGCCAGGAAGCGACTACGACAAAGACACTGTCATCATAATAGAAACCAATATCGATGACCAGAACCCGCAATGTTTTGAGTATATAATGGAAAAACTTTTTGAGAAGGGAGCGCTCGATGTATATCTCACTCCAATAATAATGAAGAAAAGCCGTCCGGCAATTATGCTTTCGGTTATATCCGGTAAGGAAAAATGTCTTGATTTGATCGAGAGCATACTTACAGAGACCACGTCTTTCGGCGTAAGATATTATGAGGTTCCGAGAATAATCCTTCAACGTGAGATACGGAAAATTAAAACCAGGTTCGGGATGGCAGATATAAAACTTGGGACAGCTGCGGGAAAGATTCTTAAAATTTCTCCTGAATATGATAACATTAAGGAGCTTGCCCGTAAAAGTAAAAAACCAATCCTTGAAGTTATGAGGGAAGTTCAATCAGCTATTGAAAAAGCAGGAATCAGGAAAGAGCGCTAATTGGTTATTTTTGCCGCGCTTTATGGAGTTTGTCTTTAACTGCTGTATTTTTTGGATCCTCTTTCAATGATTTTTCCCAGCTTTTTATGGCATTCTCCTTTTCTCCCTTTGCCATGTAAATATCGCCGAGATGTTCATTTATAATCGGATCGTCTGGTTCTTCTTTTATTGCCTGCAATATATGTTTTAATGCCTCGTCTATATTTCCCTTTTTAAAATAAGCCCATGCAAGGCTGTCTAAAAAGAAGCCATTGTCAGGTTCATTTTCCAATGCTTTTTTTACAAGGCTTATTGATTCATCGAGGTTTATCCCTTTATCAGCAAAAAGATAACCAAGGTAATTATAGGCAGTTGCGAAATCCTCATCAAGCTTTATGGCAGTTCTCAGTTCTGAAACTATGTCATCAAATTTTCCGAGTTTTTCGTAAACTGTTGCCAGATTGAAATGATAGTCCGGATTGTCGGGGTCTCCTTCAATGGCTTCCTTGAAACTTTTTTCAGCTTCGTCAAACTGCTCGGCCTTGAACTGTGCAAGTCCCAAGTAAAAAGCAAGCTTCTTGTTGTCAGGATCCGCTTCGCGTGCCTTTTTAACTACGTCAATCGCTTTTGAATATTCCTTAAGCCCCTGGTAAATGAGACTTTCGTGAAGCAATGCTGTCGTTGAATCAGGATCTTCATCAAGTATTTTTTTCACCTCGGAAAGAGCCAGTTCAAACTGTTTTGATTCTTCGAGTGCGGCAATAAGATAAAGTCTGCTCTGATTGTCAAAGGGGTTAAGTTTTAGAGAATTTCCGAAATATTTGATTGCATTCGTGAAATCTCCAATTGTGTAATAAATCATTCCAAGAGTTGAATGCACTGTTGGATCGTCAGGCTGGGAATATTCAAGTTTTTGATAAAACTGCAAGGCGGTTTTATAGTCCTTCTTATCAATATAAAGCTCGCCAAGTGCTTTCTGCACGGCAGTGCTGTTAGGATTGAGTTCAAGGAGTTTTTTAAAAAGTGTTTCTGACTTTTCAGCAGAGTTGATATTCGAATAAAGCTTTGCAAGGTTAAAAAGCGCTGCTTCGAAATCCGGGTTGAACTGAATAGCTTTTTCAAGAGCCTCAATAGCTTCATCGTATTTTTTCATATTTGAAAGAGCTAAGCCAAGATAATAATATCCGAGAGCCTGGTCCGGGACCTCTTTTACAAGTTCTTTGTATAGGTCAACCATTTTTTCATTCTGGTTAGTGCTCCCGTAAATCAAACCTAAGATAAGATAAGCCCTCATGTCCTTTGGATAAAGTTTGATTACCCTCCTGTAAACCTCCTCAGACTTGTCCATCTGGTCCATGCGTGAATATATTTCTGCCGCAGCTAAAAGGGCGTCCTCTGATTCAGTGTTTGATTCTGCCACTTTATCAGCTTCTTCACGCGCCTTGGTCAAATTCCCATTTTCCATGTAAAGATAGGCCAGCCTGGCATGCAGGTAGATAGCTTTCGGGTCGTATTTCAGAGCGCTGATAATGCTCTCTATTGCCTTATCTTTCTCTCCGTTCTCTGCATATATCTCAGCACGAAGAAAATCCGTTACAGCTTCAGGTTGTACAATGGTTGATTTTTCTGTTTTCTGACCGTCTGTTAAAGAAACTTTTTGTTTCCCTGTCGAGCATGCTGACATTAATAAAGAAGCCGTAATTAATAGCGCGGTTGTGGTTATTAATATTTTTTTCATCATTTCCTTATAAACAATTTGATTAATATGATGCTTAGCTCATACAGTAAATACATCGGTATTGCAACAGCAGTTTGTGTCACAAGGTCCGGCGTGGGCGTTATTATGGCAGCAAAAACAAAAATAAGGAGGATGATATACGATCTCCCTTTTTTCAGTGTTTCCAGTGAGACTATTCCCATCTTTGCAAGAATTAAAATGACAACCGGAAGCTCGAAAGCCATACCGAACGCAAACAAAAGCCATGTCACGCTGGAAAGAGCATCATTTATTGTCAGCATTGGAGTGAAATCTGAGCCATAACCTATCAGGAATTTATAGCAGTACGGCAAGACCATGGAATAACCGAAAAGTGCACCGCCAACAAAAAACACAATAGTCATTGTCAGGAAAAGGAGTGTATATCTCCTTTCATTTTTATAAAGCCCGGGTGCAACGAATTTCCATGTTTCATACAATATTCCCGGGAACGTGAAAAAACATCCCATTATCATTGCGACTTTTATGTAAATGGCAAAGGGTTGATAGGGGCTTGTAAAAACCAGCTTTTTATCCTGAGGAAGGGCTGATAAAACCGGATTTACCAGAAAATGGAATAACTGTTCTGAGAATATGTAACAAACTACAAATCCCGCAATTATCATGATAAGAATATGTATTACTCTTTTGCGGAGTTCTTCGAGATGCTCCAGAAAAGTCATTTCCCCCGGAGCAGTCTCATCCTTTTTTTTCTTTTCCATTTTCCTTTGCTATGGCTTCCTTGGATGGGGGATAGGGATATTCGTTAAGATTGGACATGTCAGCTATTTTTTTTACGTCTGCTATCTCATCAGAGAAAATTTTTGTTTCCTTGTTGACTTCCTCGTTGACAGTGTCTTTTACTTCATCCATTGCACGTTTTAATTCTGCTAGCCCCTTGCCTAACATCCTTGCAACTTCCGGGAGTTTTTTTGGGCCTATTACAATAAGGCCAAGTACAAGTATAACTAACAGTTCCTGAAAACCTATATTGCCGAACATAATATTTACTTCTCCTGAATCGGCCCATAACTAACGGGCTTTGTTATGAAATGAGCTATCTTAAACACTCCCATTTGTCAATATAGATGAAGAACTTATGAGCATTACAGACGCTATCAGCTTTGTTGGTAAAATGTTTCATTGGGGATATTATGATTTCAAAAAGATGTTATTTGCAAATATTAAAAGCATATTAAGCAAATAAGCGATTTTTTACTAATAACTGCCAAATTTCATCTAATTTTACCTAAAATACCTGTTTGAACTTTTCTTGCCAGTAGCTATAGTGTTAGCACTTAACTTAAGAGAGTGCTAAAAGCAACTTGGTAGGAGGTGATGGGTTTAAGGTTTCTTGCTTAATTAAATTGGCTGATTAGTTGGTAATTAATAATTTAATTAAATTTATAATTTTTGTTTTGAAAGGAGGGTTAGTATGAAATTTCGTCCATTGCATGACAGGATCGTTGTTCAGAGACTTGATGAGGAAAAAAAGACCAAAGGCGGTATTATAATCCCGGATACCGCGAAAGAGAAACCGCAAGAGGGGAAGGTAATCGCAGTAGGTAACGGAAGAATATTGGATGATGGTAAGGTCAAAGCCCTTGATGTGAAAGCTGGCGACAAGATACTTTTCAGCAAGTATGCCGGAAATGAAATAAAGGTTGAAGGTGAAGATTATATCATAATGAGAGAGGAAGATGTCCTCGGAATTATTGAAGGCTAATCACAGACATTATTAGGGAGGCGAATATAAAATGGGAGCGAAACAAATACTTTTTAGCGAAGAAGCGAGAGCAAAGATACTGAAGGGTTGTGCCACTCTTGCAAAAGCAGTTGCAGTAACTCTTGGACCAAAGGGAAGAAACGTGGTCCTTGATAAAAGCTTTGGTTCCCCAAATATAACCAAAGACGGAGTAACCGTTGCAAAAGAGATCGAACTTGAAGATAAATTTGAGAATATGGGCGCACAGATGGTTCGTGAAGTTGCAAGCAAAACAAGCGACATCGCAGGTGACGGTACAACTACTGCTACAGTCCTTGCGCATGCTATTTTCCGCGAAGGCATGAAGAACGTAACAGCAGGTTCCAATCCGATGGCCCTTAAAAGAGGTATAGAAAAGGCTGTTGCAGTTGTTGTTGAAGAACTTAAGAAGATGAGCAAGCCCACCAAGGACAAGAAAGAAATAGCCCAGGTAGGGACAATTTCAGCAAACAATGATTCAACTATAGGAAATCTTATTGCTGAAGCAATGGACAAGGTCGGCAAGGACGGCGTTATAACAGTTGAAGAAGCAAAGAGCATGGAAACCTCACTCGAAGTTGTAGAAGGTATGCAGTTTGACAGAGGGTATCTCTCCCCATACTTTGTGACTGATGCAGAGAGAATGGAGTGCATTCTTGAGGATCCTTATATACTCATACATGAAAAGAAAATCAGCAACATGAAGGATCTTCTCCCGCTTCTCGAGAAGATAGCAAAGACCGGCAGGCAGTTCTTAATCATATCCGAGGAAGTTGAAGGCGAAGCACTGGCAACACTGGTAGTTAATAAACTCAGAGGGACATTGCACTGCTCCGCTGTAAAAGCCCCGGGCTTCGGCGACAGAAGAAAAGCAATGCTCGAAGATATAGCAATTTTGACCAATGGACAGGTAATAGCTGAAGACCTCGGACTTAAACTTGAGAACGTAGGTCTGGATGATCTCGGAACCTGCAAGAAGATAGTCATTGATAAGGACAACACGACTATCATTGAAGGAAAAGGGGATGCGTCGAATATCCAGGGAAGAGTAAAACAGATAAAGGCTCAGATTGAAGAGTCAACATCTGACTATGATAAGGAAAAGCTCCAGGAAAGGCTTGCAAAGCTGGTTGGCGGCGTTGCAGTCATCAACGTTGGTGCCGCAACTGAGACCGAGATGAAAGAGAAAAAAGCAAGGGTTGAAGATGCACTGCACGCAACAAGAGCTGCCGTTGAAGAAGGTATAGTTCCCGGCGGCGGAATTGCTCTGCTTAGAGCTTTGCCTGCGCTTGACAAACTCCAGATCTCAGGTGATGAAAAGATAGGCGTCGCTATAGTAAGGAAGGCACTTGAAGAGCCTATCCGTCAGATATCCAACAATGCAGGAGTTGAAGGCTCAATCGTAGTTCAGAAGGTTAAAGAAGGTAAAGATGCCTTTGGCTATAATGCTGATACAGATGTTTATGAAGATCTGATGGCAGCAGGAATTATAGACCCCACAAAGGTAACAAGGACAGCGCTTCAGAATGCTTCAAGTATTGCATCACTGCTTATCACAACAGAAGCTCTTATCACAGACAAGCCTGATGATAAGAAAGAATCAGGCGGAATGCCTCAGATGCCCCCGGGCGGAGGAATGTATTAATTTAAAAGATTCATTTCCAAGTCATTACGAAGGCGGCAGGTTTTCCAACCTGCCGCTTTTTTTATCTCATTCAGATTCCTTCCGTTATTTGTCCTTTTGATATTGGCTCATAATGTGCTATTAATATTCTAAATATATTTCTTAAGACAAATAGGTTCTATCAGCTTTAATAAGGCAGCTCTAATAAGGGAGGTGTTGCAATGGGGATTGACGCTTCTCAGATGAATCAGGTTGTTAAAGATAACATGGAAGTTCTGTCCAAAATCAGGGGACAGATTGGGAAAGTCATAATCGGCCAGAAATACATGGTAGACAGGATACTTACAGGTATCCTTGCCGGAGGGCATATCCTTATTGAGGGAGTTCCCGGTCTTGCCAAGACAACCATAGTAAAAGTATTATCAAAGAGCCTTGATTTAAAATTCCAGAGGATTCAGTTTACTCCTGACCTTCTCCCTGCTGACCTTATAGGGACTCAGATTTTCCTCCAGAAAGATGGCGCATTTTCAACAAAGAAAGGACCAATTTTTACAAATATTTTACTTGCCGACGAGATAAACAGGGCTCCGGCAAAGGTGCAGAGTGCCCTGCTTGAGGCAATGCAGGAAAAACAGGTTACCATAGGTGAAACTACATTTAAAATAGATGAGCCCTTTTTTGTCCTTGCGACACAGAACCCGATCGAGCAGGAAGGGACGTATCCTTTGCCTGAAGCCCAGGTTGACCGGTTCATGATGAAGCTCAAGATATCCTATCCTTCTATCAAGGAAGAAAAGGATATAGTAAAACGCATTAATGAAATAAACGAATATATTCCAACACCTGTAGCCGGACCGGCTGATATCAGGAAGCTCCAGGAAGTGACAGATAAAATCTACGTAGATGACAAAATATATGACTACATTCTTAATATTGTTTTTGCCACGAGGGAGCCGGGTGGTTACGGAATCGATATCAGCGAATGGATAGAGTACGGGGCATCTCCAAGGGCATCTATCTACCTTCTTCAATGTGCGAAGGCCAATGCCTTCCTTGAAGAGAGAGGATATGTGATACCAATGGATGTAAAAGCTGTATGCCCCGATGTCCTGCGCCACAGGATAATTGTTTCCTATGAAGCCGAAGCAGAGGACGTGACAAGCGACGATGTTATAAAAAAGATTTTAGAGCGTGTCACCGTTCCTTAAACACACGTTAACTTATGATTGACAAGAGCCTTTTTGAAAAAATCAAGAGAATCCACATACGGTCTAATAAACTTGTAAATACCATTGTTGCCGGTGAATACGAATCCGCATTCCGCGGGCGCGGGATGGAGTTCCAGCAGGTAAGGGAATATGTTCCCGGCGATGATATAAGGCTTATTGACTGGAATGTCACAGCCCGCACAGGCGGTGCCTTCATCAAGGAGTTTAAAGAAGAGCGTGAGCTTAATATCATGGTAGCCGTTGATCTCTCAGGTTCAAGTATCTTTGGAAGCTCAAAAGAGATGAAGCGTGATGTTGCTGCAGAGCTTGCTGCCTTGTTTTCCTGCCTTGCTGTGAAAAGCAATGACAGGGTCGGCATGCTCCTTTTTACTGACAAGATTGAGAAATTCCTTCCTCCTAAAAAAGGCCGTTCAAATATATGGAGAGTTATAAAAGAGGTGTTGAGCTTTGAGCCTTCTGGCACAGGCACAGACATAGCAATGGCTCTTAATTTTTTAAGCAAGGCGCTTCCGCGCAGAGCCGTTTGTTTCATTATCTCCGATTTTTTTTCTTTCGGTTATGAAAAAGCTTTAAAATTAATTAACAATAAACATGAGACTGTAGCCGTTTCTGTGATGGATAGAAGAGAATATGAGCTTCCATCTGTAGGTTATGCGGAACTGCAAGACGCAGAGACCGGAGAAACAATGCTTGTAAATACATCGAATGAGAAGATTCGGAAAATTTTTCGCATAAGGTCTCAAAAGCGTCTTGAAATAATGCATAAATTTTTCATTTCTAATAATATTGACCATATAGATATATGGACTGATGCCCCTTATATCTATCCGGTTTTACGCTATTTCAAAATGAAGGAAAAGAAACACTGATTCTCATAAGGCTCTGGGATGCGTTTTTTCTCTGCCACTGAAATTATTTTCCGGCTAAAGCTAGTCTTTCTGCTGCTGAGCATTTTGCAGTTTAATGCCTGTAATAGTTCAAATGACACAGGTATTAATAGTTCGCAGACTGAGGCTTTCACTGTAATTGCTGACAGCCATGTTGACAGGACAAAAATCCATCCGGGTGAAGAGATACGGTTTGAAATCGAGTCAGAATACAGCAGTGGAACAATAATAAAATTCCCTGATATAAGCAAAGATATAAGCGGATTCGGGATTCTTGATTCCGGTGAAATCAATACAAAGCTTCCGGCAGGTGCTACAAAGCTCTCAAAGTGGTACAGCTTGTCTGCAGGAGGTGCAGGAAGCTATCTACTCCCGGAGGTTTCGGTAACATATATTGCGGTGGATGGGAAAACAGGAGAAATAAAAACACCTGCAATATTGGTTGAAGTTATCCCGGGATCCCAGCCCATTACGGCTGATAATATAAAAGATATAAAACCCCTTGAGGAAATAAACGGCTCGGGAAACTTTATCTGGTATGCCGCAGCAGCTCTTATTGTCATTGCAATAATGATAATTTCTGTTTTTATTTTCTTTCGTTCAAGAAAAGAGCCTGTCACCGAAATGCCTGCTGTGTATCGTCCGGACAAGGGGGCTCTGTCAAGCTACAAGGCTTTAAAGGATAAGAGGCTTATAGAGAAAGGGAGAGTCAAGGAATTCTATTTTGAGTTATCAGCGATTTTCAAGCGCTATCTTTCAGAAAGGTTTGGGATAAAAACTGCTGAGTGTACCACTGAAGAGATAATTCCTCTTTTAAACCGGATAAAAGATCTTCACTCTGATTCCTTCCATTCAGGGAAGTCATTTCTCGTTGAAACCGATATGATTAAATATACATCCCTTGGTGCTACTGAGGAATTATGCAGAACCATCGAAGGTCTCTTTGTGAAATTTATTGAAGAGACCAGGAATGAGACAGAAGGGGATGAACTTGGAAGAGCTTAGGTTTGATTCACCATATTTTTTACTGCTCATTGTTTTTGTACCTTTTATGGTATGGAACTACACCCGGGACAATGAGAAAAAAGGGATTCCATTTTCTTCCATAGAACTTCTTAAAGAGTTTAACAGGCCCGGTAAAATAACACCCGGACTCGTAAAACTTCTATTAAGGTCGCTGCTTATAATCATCATTGCTGCTGCTCTGGCGCGTCCGCAGCTCGGGACTTATTCAACTGAAGTGGAGTCAGAGGGAGTTGATATAATGCTTGTCCTCGATACATCGGGGAGTATGAGCGCAAATGATTTTTCGATGGGTGGAAGCAGGGTGACGCGCCTTGAAGCCGTAAAAAGGGTGGTGCGGGATTTTGTCGAAGGAAGAGAGGGGGACAGAATAGGGATGATAGTGTTTGGCGAAGAAGCTTATACGCAGTGCCCCATTACTCTCGATTATGCCATGCTCCTTTACTATCTGGAAAAGCTTGAGGTTGGAGTTGCCGGAGATGTGACTGCGATAGGAACAGCACTGGCTCTGGGTGCAAAGAGGATGAAAGACCTTCCCGGCAACTCGAAGTTAATGATCCTTCTTACAGACGGAAGAAATAATTTCGGACGCGTGACGCCTTCGATGGCGGCTGATATTGCTGCTTCATACGGGATAAAAGTCTATACCATAGGAGTCGGAAGAAAGGGAGAAGCCCCGCAGATGATGAATAGTGAATACGGAGAAACTCTTCTTTACAGTCAGGTTGATCTTGATGAACCCTCATTAAAGAATATAGCCAGTGTCACAGGCGGCATGTATTTTAATGCCAAGGACACCCGAAGCCTTTCAGAGATTTACAAGCGGATAAACAGCATGGAGAAAATAAAGTTTAAAGTAAAAACATATTTCAAGTCCCGTGAAATCTATCAGTACTTTCTTATGGCGGGGCTTTTTGTGCTTATTTCTGAAATTATAATTATGAATACCTTATACAAGGTTATCCCGTGAGAATCGGTCTATGAAATTTTACAGCCCCCAATATATGTGGTTAATTGCGATTGTTTTTCTTCTCATGGTTTTTTTCATTTGTTCCCACAGAGATACCAAAAGAAAAGCATTCCTCTTTTACGGGGATTCTCTTCATAAAAAGCTTTTCCCGGCTGACAATTACAAAGTGAATGCAGTTAAAGCGACCCTGATTCTTGTTGCTATAGTCCTGATGGTTGCCGCACTTTTAAGACCGCAGTGGGGTTTCAAGTGGATTGAAAAAAAACATGAAGGCGCTGATATACTTATCGCACTTGATGTTTCAGAAAGCATGCTTGCCGGAGATCTGGAACCTAACCGTTTGGAGAGGGCAAAGCTGGAAATAAAAGATATGCTTAAGATTGCCGGAGGAGACAGGGTCGGGCTTATGGTTTTTTCAGGGGATGCATTTCTTGTTTGTCCTCTTACACTTGATTACGGGACTGTAGCGGCTTTTCTCGACGATATTAATACTGATACTTTATCGGCGGAAGGGACCGCTTTTGACCGTGCCATAAGAAGATCAATCAATGCTTTTGACATGAAGAAGAACAACAGCAAGGCAGTAATATTTTTAACCGATGGTGAAGACCATTCTGCTGAAATGTCTCTTGCAGTTGATGATGCCGTGAAAAACAAGATCAGGATATTCTGTGTTGCTATGGGTACAGAAAAGGGTGCTCCGATTCCAATGAAAGATGGTGTATTTAAAAAAGATTCTTATGGGAATGTTATCGTTACAAGGCTTAGTCTTGAGCCGCTGAAAGCTATGGCAGTAAAAACAGGGGGCTCTTTCGTGATCGGAGAGCTTTACAATAATACCCTTGAAGAGTTGTACAACGGCGATATCAGGAAAATGCCAGGTTCGAAAGAACAAAGCGGAGAAAAAGAAAAGAAATGGAATGAAAGATATAAGTTGTTCCTGATACCTGCTTTTGTCCTGCTTATATTGGAATATTTTTATCAGGGGGGAGCTGTCATCAACGGTAAAGAAAAGAGATGGAAGTTTTCCTTTCTTATTCTGCTGGCAATTCTTTATTCAGGGAATGCAGAGTCCTCGGTGCTCTCTGGCGATATGACGAATATATTCGAGTCATATAATGGGGAAAAATATGAAGATGTCCTTGAAAAATTATCAATGGAAGAAATCGAATCCCCCCAAAATGTATATATAAAATATAATATTGGGAATTGCCTTTATAACCTGAAACGTTACAGAGATTCCGAAAAATATTATAAGCTTGTTGTCAAAATGTCTGCTGACAGGGTGCTTATGGAAAAAAGTTTTTACAACATGGGGAATGCCTTTTTCAGAGAAGGAAAAATTCTTGAAGCGATAAAAGCATACAGTGAGGCTTTGGCAATAGATGGAAACGATTCTGATGCAGCATATAACCTCGAGTTTGCAAAAAAGAAATTGGAAAGTATTTCAAAAAAGGAAACGAGTTCTGTTAAGAACGCTATGAATGAGAATGACAAGACTCAGAATCTGATGAAAGAGGATAAGAAAATGAATGATGATAGAAATCCTGATTTAAGCAGTAAGGATTCGGGCAGTACTAATACCAGCAAGTTGAACGAAGGCAGAGACGAGACTGCAACGACTAAAAGATCCATATCAAGAGCAGAGGCTGATGCTTTTCTTGGGAGTATCACCGATAGCAAGAAAAAGGTATTGTCCCGCCAGATCCAGTCAGGTTTTCCTTCATCGCAACCCGGAACGGATAAAGACTGGTAAGAATGAAAAAAATCAAAGGACTATTTTTATTATTTATTGCATTTTTAAACGCATCTCTTCTTCCTGCGGTTGCTCAAAAATCTTATTCAGCAGAAAATGCGGACAATGAAAGCCAGCAGGTCTTTTCAGAGGGGAAAGAGATTTTTGTAAAAGCCGAGGCCTCACCTTCCAGAGCGTATGTAAATCAGCAGATAATCTACAGCCTCAAATTCTACAGAAGAGTACCGGTAAAAAATGCGTCACTTGAAAGGCAGGTGTTTGAAAGATTTATTTCAGAAGATATGGGGACAGACAAGGAGTATCCGGTAACTGTTGCTTCTAAGGAATATTATGTATATGAGAAAAACTTTGTTCTCTTTCCTACGAAAGCAGGAGAGTTTAAAATTCCGTCTGCCGGAATAACCTGTGATGTGCTGGTCCGGGTTGGAGAAAATTCCGGAGATTTTCTGAATCCATTTTCTAGCAATCTGAGGGGTGAAACACATACATTTATTTCAAATCCTGTAACTGTTGAGGTTATGGAGGTTCCTGAAAATGGGCAACCTGCCGGATTCAACAATATGGTCGGGAAATACAGCATAAAGGCAGAATTATCAAAAACCAGAATCAATGCAGGAGAGACAACACTGTTGACAATAACAGTGAGTGGGAAGGGAAACATAAAAGATGTGGTTCTTCCTCTTTTGCCGGAAATAACAGGAGTAAAGGTTTATGAGGAACAGCCTGTTGTTACGCTTTTTAACAGCAGCGGAGTTTATTCGGGCGAGAAGGTTTTTAAGAAAACGCTTGTTTCTTTCAAGGGGGGAAAAATAGTTATTGATCCTGTAAGAATCTCATTTTTTGATCCTGAAGAAGGAAGATACGAGTCTGTAGAAACAAAAAAAATATATGCTGAAATTGCCGGCAGCTCAAAATCTGAAACAGAAAATGCTTATACACTTCAATCTCCGGAAGGCAGTCATGCTAATGAGGTTAGACAGATCGCTTTTGACATACTGCCGATAAAAACTTCCCTCAATCCTTCCATGTCTTATTTGAAGTTCCATGAAATTAAGACACTGATGATGTTGCTGATAATCCCTCCGGCAGGTTATGTCTTTCTGCTTGCATGGCAGAGGAGAAGACGCAGGTATCGTGAAGACATCAGATTTACGAGAAGCGCAAAGGCTTTAGCTAAAGCGATGCACACACTTAAAGATGCTGAAGAAAGATTGTCCGAAGGAGCTGTCATGGAGTCCTGTGAGATGACTCTCAGGGGGGTTAAAGGTTATTTTGGCGATAAATTCTGCGTAGAAGGAGAGGCCCTTACAGGCAAAGAATTGTGCGATGTCCTTTCTGGTGCCAATATCAAAGAAGAAAAAAAGGATGAAGTGAAAGAAATAATCAATGATTTAGAACAGATGATCTTTGCTTCCAATGCTGTCTCACAGGAGAAGACAAAAAAAATCATTAAGATTGCGCGAACGTCTATAACCGATTGTGAGAAATTATTATGACCAAGGTTATATTGAAGATGTTATGCTTCTTCTTTCTGGTTATTATGTCTTTTGAATGTTCTGCTGAGGTTAAAGAAAGACAAGAAAGTATTTTTTTGGAGGCAAACAATCTCTATGCTGCCGGGAAATATGAGCAGGCTTTGAATAATTATATGAAGATTGCTGAAACAGGATTAAAGGATGAAAATTTATTTTACAATATCGGCAATTCCTATTTCAGGCTGGGGAGGACAGGATTAGCAATACTCTACTATGAAAAGTCCATTATACTTAACCCAAGGGATCAGGATGTTGCTGCAAACCTTCAATACGCAAAAAAAATAATTGTTGATAAGATCGATGAGAGAGGAAGCGGCAGGTTGTTAAAAACGTTATTCCTGCATGATGTTTTAAGCCTTAGAGAATTAGTTTCCCTGTTTCTTTCTCTGTATCTTTTTTTCTGGGTGCTCCTGATCATAAGGATTAAATACAAAAATGTCTGGACTGGGAGAACCGCACTCTCCTGTTTTCTGCTCCTGTTGTTTTGTGCTGCTTCGCTTGGCTCAATCTACTGGAGTAACAACATATATGAGAGAGCAGTCATAACCGACAAAGAAGCAGATGTAAGGTCAGGAAATGATGTGAATTCTGTAACATTATTCAGGCTTCACGAAGGAAGTGAAGCCTTTGTCCTTGATAAGAACGGCAGTTGGGTGAAAATCGAACTTGAAGACGGCAAAAAAGGCTGGATTCAGAAATCATCTATCAAAAACATCAGCGACAATCTTTGATCTGTTTTAAAATTTACTGGATTATGTATGACTCATGGCTTGGCAGTTCCGCTTTGGCACTGACCAGCAGGTGCCTGCCGCGGAATCTGCCAAGCCTGCTCATTAGAGTAATCTGATGAGGGTTATAAATATATTATACTTCCTGTTCCGGAACTTTGACCTTTGTCAGTCCTGATTTAAGGTAAACTTCTTCCTTTATCTTATTGCAGATATCAGGGTTTTCCTTAAGGAAGACTTTTGCATTATCTCTCCCTTGACCTATCTTTTCCCCTTTATAGGCATACCAAGCCCCGGCTTTTTCAACTATGTTCATTTCAGAAGCCTTGTCTACCAGGTCTCCTTCCTTTGAAATCCCCTCGCCGTACATAATGTCAAACTCCACTTCCTTAAATGGAGCGGCAAGTTTGTTTTTCACTATCTTTACCCTGGTCCTGCTCCCTGTTATCTGCTGCCCGTCCTTTATTGATCCGATCTTGCGGATATCCAGTCTTACAGATGCATAAAACTTGAGGGCATTTCCACCGGTAGTTGTCTCAGGATTTCCGAACATTACGCCTATCTTCTGTCTTATCTGGTTGATGAATATCATTACTGTGCTTGACTTGCTGATAATCCCGGTGAGTTTTCTTAGCGCCTGTGACATAAGGCGTGCCTGAAGCCCCATGTGGCTGTCCCCCATCTCTCCTTCTATCTCTGCACGGGGCACGAGAGCTGCTACGGAATCGATGATAATTAAATCAATGGCGCCGCTTCTTACAAGAGTTTCCGCTATTTCAAGCGCCTGCTCTCCTGTATCAGGCTGTGATATAAGAAGCTCATCAGTGTTGACGCCGAGTTTTGCAGCATATATGGGGTCAAGGGCATGCTCTGCATCTATAAAGGCGCAGTTTCCTCCAATCTTCTGGGATTCTGCTGCTGCCATGAGTGCAAGTGTAGTTTTTCCAGATGCCTCAGGACCGTAGATCTCGATTATCCTTCCTCTCGGCAGGCCGCCTATACCCAGAGATATATCCAGCCCGATTGAACCGGTAGATATTGTCTGTACGTCCAATGCCTCCTTTGAGCCAAGTTTCATTATGGCTCCTTTCCCGAACTGCTTTTCTATCTGAGAGAAGGCTAAATCCAGTGCTTTTTTCCTTGATTCTTTTCCAGTTTCTTTTTCTGCCATGTTATACTCCTTATGCTTTAATTAGCTTTTAGTTGCTAATTATTACATTTGCTAAAATAAAATATCAAGACTTATCTGTGGGAACATCATATAACGCCCTTTTCAGAAAGAGCAAACTTTTTATTAAACCTTTCGAGATTAAAAATTTCTGCTTTCACCCATGTGATGGTTTTCCCATTTATAATTTCTGACAACAGCTTTCCTGCTGAGGCAGAGTGCATTATCCCGTGTCCGCTAAATCCTGCTGCAAAATAAAATCCTCCGAGCTCCGGAGATTCGCAGATTATGGCATTCTGGTCAGGGGTGAGTGTGCGGACACCTGCCCAGCCCGTAACTATTTCTGTCTCTTCAAGCTCAGGGACGCGGTTAATCGCTTTTTCCACCATTACAGGAAGGCTTTCCCAGTCAAGTGTGCAGTCGACTTCTTCTGTTTCATTTTTGTCTGCAGCGCTTAAAAGAAGTCCTCCGCTTTCTGGTCTGAAATAAAAAGGATTGTCGAAATCAATTGTAATAGGAGAGTCTTTGGGAACAATGTTTGTAGGTGCTGTTATAAAAACATTTCTCTTGAAAAGGGTTACAGGAATCTCAAGACCTGCAAGACGTGTTACCTTTCCCGCCCATGGACCTGCTGCATTGATGGCGTTCCTGCAGTTTATGGTTTCTCCCGAGCTTAAACAGAGTGTAAACATTCCGTCTTTTTCTTTTCTTATATTCACAACCTCTGCTGAGGTTTTTATGACAGCGCCGAGCTTTTTTGCAATCCTTAAAAACCCATAGAGAATTCCGTGAGGGTCTAAGAATCCGTCGTCAGGTGTGAGCAATCCGCCAATGAGGTCCTGCGTATTCAAATAGGGATACCTTTTTTTAAGTCCTTCACTGTCAAGCAGGTTTTGTCTTATGCCTAATGACGAAAGGAGCTCAGATATGTCAGAAAGATCTTTCATTGTAGCTCCCTCTGATGCCATGAGAAGGTAGCCGTTCTGTTTGAAATCAAGCTCTATTTGAGCCTCTTCTTCCAGATGTTTTAGTATCTCCATGCTTTCTATGGTCATCTTTATATTGGCAGGTTCGGAGAACTGGCACCTTATCCCGCCCACACTTCTGCCTGTTGAACCTGTGCCAAGCATCTCTTCTTTTTCAAGCAGGATACTGTTGGTGTTCCCGCTTTTTGCGAGATGGTAGAGTATGCTTGCCCCGATTATTCCACCGCCTATGATTGCATTTTCAAAATATTTTTTCATAAAGACCTTTATGCAAAAAATGTTCTTCTTCTTGTGATGCCTTAGAGAATTCTTGCCTTTTATAATACAAATTTTATAGTGTTAGGAGTAAATTCTTTCGCTAATGAATGATATAAAGAAAATAACTGTCCTTGAGAAAGTGTTTCCTGATAACTGCTCCGGGTGCAGACTTTGCCAGGCAATCTGCTCATTTGAGCACGAAGGCTCTTTTGCCCCGTGGCTTGCAAGAATTATTGTAATAGAAAAAGACTTCCGCGAAACAACACCCCATACCTGCAACCTTTGTGAAGAACCGGTATGTATTGCCTGCTGTCCTTTTGATGCACTTTCAAAGAGCTCAGAGAATGGCACAATTATTCTGGATGAGAAAAATTGTACGGGTTGCGGAAGATGCGTAAGGGAATGTCAATATAAGGCGATTGTTTTTGATGACGAGAGAATGATCCCATTGATATGCAACCTTTGCGGAGGCAATCCAAAATGCGTTGATGTCTGTCCGAGAGGAGTCCTTTCTTTGAGTAATAAAACTTAATAAGTGAAACGGGTGAAAAAATGTATGGCTGGACCGGAAAAATCCTGATTGTTGACCTCTCTAACCGGAAAGTTTCAATCGAGGATACTGATATCAATCTGGCAAAGAAGTTCCTTGGAGGCCGGGGGCTCAATTCCTATTTTCTTTATAAAGAGGTGAAAAACAGGATAGATCCTTTCGACCCTTCAAACGTACTTATTTTCGGAGCAGGTCCTCTTGCCGGGACGCTCATGCCTGCATCCTGCCGTTTTACGGTTACCGCACTTTCGAGCACAACAGGCGGGCATGGTGACGCCAACTCCGGGGGAATGTTTGCATCAGAGATTAAATACGCCGGGTTTGACAATATTATTTTCAGGGGAAAAGCTGACAAGCCTGTTTATCTCAGGATAGACAGGAAAGGTATTTTTATTGAAGATGCCGGGGAGTTATGGGGAAAAGATTCCTGGGATACGCAGGCAGCACTCAGAAAAAAACTTGGCGGCGAAGAATACCAGATAGCATGCATAGGCATCGCAGGAGAAAATCTTGCACGAGTGGCAAGCGTTATGCACGGTCTTAAAAGAGCTGCTGCTAAAGGGATGGGTGCTGTCATGGGTTCAAAAAACCTTAAGGCGATAGCAGTGAAAGGGTTCAAACCATTAAAAGTGGCAAGGAGCAAGGAATTTGCTGACAAGGCATTGAAAATACTTAAAAGCCATATCCGCGGTGATATGACTCTCTATGGGACAACCGGTGGAGTAATCCCTGAGGTTAAATCAGGTTATTCTCCGGCATCAAAGAATCTTCAAACTACCGTGTTTGAAGGTATAAAGTATATTGATCCCCGCATATTGCGTGAAAAATATATTACAAAAGTAAAATCCTGTTATGGATGCAGCATCAGTTGCGGAAGACTTTATGATGTGAAAGAGGGAGAGTTTTCAGGGCTTGATGGTGAGGGACCCGAGCTTGCAGCCCTCTGGTCATGGGGGACGCAGCCGCAGGTTGCTTCGCTCCCGGCGATATTGAAAGCTGATGTTCTTAGCAACCGTCTTGGCGTTGACTGCATCGAAACCGGCAACACCATAGCCTTTGCGATGGAATGTTATCAGAGAGGTATACTCACTAAAGAAGATACTGACGGTCTTGAGCTTGACTGGGGGAATTATAAGACTGTTCATACGCTGATAGAAAAGATCGCAAAGCGGGAGGGAATAGGCGACATATTATCTGAAGGTGTTGAAAGGGCTTCCCAGAAGATAGGCAAAGGATCTCATGAGTTTGCCCATACAATCAAAGGGCAGAGTGTTTCATCTGATATGAGGGTAAAGCATGGGATAGTGCTTGGCTATGCGACATCTACAAGGGGAGCAGACCATCTGAGAGGACTTCTCATAGATGATGTGATGCCTGTTGAATATATAAAAAAGAACTTTGGAGAAGAAGCTCTAAAATCAAAAGGTGTCGTGGGGAAAGGAAAGGCTGTCAGATGGATACAGGATATAACAACTGTTCCTGACTGTCTGGGGTTGTGTAAGATTTTTTATATATTAAGCGCAGGATACTCGGTGTTTACCTTTTCAGATTTTGCTGAGATGCTGACTTTAGCTACTGGCGAGGATTTCTCAGCTTCTGACGTGGAACTTGCTACGGAGAGAATCTATAATGTTGAAAGAATGTTCAGTGCTCGCACCGCAGGCTTTATGAGAAAGGATGATACTGTCCCTGAAAGATTTTTTCGCGAACCTACTGACGGCGGTTCATCAAAAGGACAGAAACTGGACCGGGATAGATTTGAGATAATCCTCGATGATTATTATTCAGCCCGCGGATGGGATAAAAGTAACGGGTTACCTACCTATGAAAAGCTTAAAAGCATAGGCCTTGATGACATAGCAGAAGACACGAGAAAGTTTACTGATAATTATCTGTAAATCTTATCTATGTGGCAGCGCTTGCAATTTTCCGGTTCGTGCGGATGTTTATTAGGCAGAGGGTGAATCTTGCCGGGGCCATGGCATTCCAAACATTTGTCATCAATTATATACTCTTTATGTGTTTCATCTTTAGGCAGTGATGGTATTTCTTTTGAAGGCAAAAGATTAAGTATTATGATCATGAGGATTGCGCCGGCAATAAGTAAATAAGTACTTTTCTTCATATATATTTTCTCTCCCAGTTGCGGATGGTTTCTAATACAAATAGTATTTGTAGTCAAGCCGCAACTAACATTTTTCCCGCTAACTTATTAATTTAATTAAGCAGATGCTGTGCGAAAAATAGACTGAAAATTAAATTTCTAAGACGACTTGACAAACTGCATTTAAATACTAAGTTGATAATTAGACGAGGATATAAAAACTGCACTGCTCGTGAATCAAAGATTGAATCAACACTTAACAGAAAGGATCCAAAACTGGATATTGTGATTCCCTTAAATATGTAAGCAAAAGCTTACTGGGAAACCTTAAATCCGGCGGGAGATCCTAAGAAAAAAGAAGGGTTCAAGAATGACACAGCAGGAGCAGTCTTAAAGCCCCTCATCAAAGATCAAAACTTGATCGCCCCGCTTCACTAATATTAAGTATGGGCGGAAGAAAAGGATGAGGGGCTTTAATTTTGTCACATCAAAGAAATTTTATCACATCAAAGAAATAGAGGATGAATCTCCCTCATATCCGCAGGTCGGTTTAAAAAAACATTATCCCATATAAAATCCCGCTCCATACAAAGATAAACAGGAACTTTGGGGGCTGTTTTTTTTATCATGTTTACCATTTTGCTGAATATTTCTTCCCGTACCGGACGTATATACCTGTACTTCCCGTCATGACACATTGCGAACTCGTTGTAAAATATATCTGATATTGGGAATCTTTCTTTCATGATTGTCTTTAATTCCTTGGAAAACCTCAGGCATCCAAGGCTTATCCATGCAATTGATGTTCGCTCAACTTCTGAAAAAAGCTTTTCTATGACATGACTGTAATCTTTTTCCCAGCCATTGTATCTTATAATGGGATCAAAATGGAATGAGAGGCTGAACCCATTCTTCTCACAAAGTGCTGCTGACCTGATTCTCTCATCAAGCGATGCGGCTCCTTTTTCATCTGACTCGATTAGGCGCTGAGGGTTAAGAGACCAGCTTATTACGATATTTCTTGCTCCTATGTTTTTTAATAGGTTTTCAATGTTTGTTGTTTTTGTTTTAAATTCAAATATGATGTTATCTTTCCCTTTAATGAAATTCATCAGCTCAACAGATGTTCCTGATATTATGTCAAGCGCAAGGCTGTCGGCTAACTCCCCTGTACCTATTCTGATTGGATAATTCCTGTTTCTGCTTAATTCTGCTTCAATCTCTTTAAAAGCATTTTCAATGTTGGTAAAAATTGTAATAGCAGGATTGTTTTCAAGATATTCCTGCAAAATACAGTATGTGCAGTCAATGGGACAGTTTGTTGCAAGATTGATTGTGTAATAATTGCAGCATATAACTCCTTTGGTCCCCGGACATTTTTTTAAGAAATTCCCTTCATTTTGTGCGAGGTAGAGAATTTTTTTCCCATAAGATATTGGATCATTTCTTGTCGACCTGATCTCACTTATAATCTCTTCCTTTACAGCAGTTATGACCGGCACTGCGCTGTAAGCGGAACAGACTTTTTTTGTTATAGGTGATGAAAGGGAATCAGGGTGAACATATATCTTTTCTATGTCAGGAAGCATCATTGATTGATTTTGGTTGATTTTGGTTTAACCTTGAAAAGGTTTTTTATTTTAGAGTAAAAATTGTCAGAAGAGATAATTCCTGCAGCTTCACCGAGATTCTCAGCATTTTTTACAGTGATCTCGATTTTTATTTCATCCCCTTCAAGAAGTTCCGGCAATTTCACTTTCACAAGACCTGCTTTTGACAAGCTTTTTTCAGTTTCCCTGATATTCTTTTTGAGATTTTCTTTTTGAGGTGAGCGTATATCTCTTAAAAGTTTCAAAATCTTTGCTGTTTTCTCAGCTTTTATTGTTTCTTCGTTTCTCAAAATTGACTGAATATCTTCTCTGTCAATAATATCTTCTGTTGAATTTTTTTGAATATGGGCAATTTCTTCAATAAGTGTCACTGCTTCAGTAAAATCATTATGGCTCATCAAACAATTTTTAATCAGATTGAAAAATTTAGTCTGGGAGTTTTTCTGCCACGATGAAATAGATGAGGATGTTTTTAAAGGGATTTTCTTTTCAAGAATAAATGATTTTAGCTCTTTATCAAGCTTTTTAAGCAATCTGTATTTTTCATGCATGGCGAAGTTTTCCGGAATGCCCAACTTACGGGAATATGTTTTTACTATTTCTTCCTTTGAAAGTTTAAAATGATTTTCCAGAACTGATAAAATGTTTGAAACCTCAAAATCATTTAATCCTCTTATCAGGCGGTTTTCATCAATTGATATCTTCAGAGCATCGAAATCAGTGATTTTATTTCTCTTGTAGATAAAAGCCGGTATATCCTGCCAGTTAAGTTTTTCCGCTGCCCGAAATCTCCTGCACCCTGAAAAGACCATGTAGCCTTTTTCCGATTCAATCACCTGTACCGGGGCAATGATACCTATCTTTTCAACCGATAAAAGAATATCTCCCGGCAGTTCAGGGAATGAATTCTCAAAATAATCTGGGATGATTACTTCGCCTAAGTTTATAAATTTAAATTGCATAAAATTTTCTCATAAATTTGTGCTTCTGAAATCTTTCCCCTTTTTTTGAAACCCTTCGAAAGTATAACGCATTTTTTTTTAAGCTCTTCAATAACATATTTTTTTTGTTCTTCAGGCAGTTCACTGTTTAGGAGTTTTAAAAGAGCCTCGACCCTGAACCTGTCCATCCCCCAATATTTTTTCGAAAGCTGGTCGGAATGGCCTCCTCTTTTTACTATCAGTTTCTTTTCAATAAAATGTATTTTATATTTCAATGCTATCCTGAGCCAGAGATCATAATCTTCGCAGACTTCAAGGCTTTCATCGAAGAAACCGACGTCGTCAAATACTTCGCGTGCTATCATAACCGACGAAGCGCTGATTATACATAGAGGCAGGCAATATCTAAAAATATCACCAGAGTATTTTTTGTGATGTTTGCTCTGGTTTAAGTGTTCACCATTTTTAAACCACTTTTCATCCGTATAACAGATTTTAAAATCAGGATTTTTCTCCATGAAACTTACCTGCTCTTTCAGTTTGTCTCTATGCCAGAGGTCATCTGAGTCAAGAAAGCATATTAAACTTCCCCTGCTATTCTTTATTCCCTGATTCCTTGCAGATGAAACACCGCTGTTCTTCTGATAAATATATTTTAATTTGTCTTTAAAGGATTCAATGAAAGGTTGAATCTTTGAACGAGTGTTGTCAGTTGAACCATCGTCAACCACTATCAACTCAAAGTCGTGAAATCTCTGTGCAAGCACTGACCGGATTGCCTCGGCTACAATCCATTCCCTGTTAAAAGTTGGGATTATTACAGACACAAGCGGCATCACTTCATTCTCCGGAGAAAGAATTTAGATTTCAATGTCTATAGGATTTGGGTTAATATTTCAATATGGATGACAGATTTATCATAAAACCGAAAATTGGAAAGAAAGACCCCATTCTTCCGGAAAGGGTGATAATTGTACCAACTTTCTCAATGTTGGAGCTTCTTGTCCCCGGCGGCAAAAAGAATATGAGTAAGCTCGGTGTTCTTGAAAACACCTTTTTCAGTTTAATAAAAAGTGGAAATGTTGAAGCTGCGGTTTGTGGACCTGTAATCGGGGCTCCTGCTGCTGCCATATTAATGGAAAAAATAATTGCCTGCGGTGGGAAGAAGATTTTGTTTTTCGGCTCCTGCGGTGCAATAAGCCCTTCACTTGAGATAGGCGATATTTTTATTCCTGATGGCGGTATCAGCGAGGAGGGGACATCGGTGCTTTATCTCAAAGGGGAAAAGATACTTTCTCCTTCAATGGAAATTCTTTCAGCACTTGAAATAGCTCTAAAAAAATCTTCCCTGTCATATAAAAAAGGAAGAGTCTGGACGACTGATGCTCCCTTTATGGAAACGGTGGAGAAGGTAGAATACTATTCTTCGTTGAGTGTGCTGGCTGTTGATATGGAGTTTACCGCATTGTGTGCAGTGGCAATGTTCAGACAAGTTTCCTTTGCCGCCCTCATGGTTGTTTCAGACATACTTTATAAAAAAGAATGGGCACATGGTTTCCCGTCAGCTAAGTTTAAAGATGGGAAGACCAATGCAGTAGAAATCATTACAAAAGTTTTGGCAGATATATAAGCATAGAAATTAAGAAACGAAATTAAGCAGCTAAATTAAGTAGATTGACAAGCGGGTTTAAGTTTCTATAATGCGTACCTTAATATTCTTCTGCGGGCGTAATTCAGCGGTAGAATGCAAGCTTCCCAAGCTTGACGTCGTGGGTTCGATCCCCATCGCCCGCTTTTTTATTTTACTAATCCCCTGCTTTTTTATGAAACCATCGTCCCTTCAACAAATTCCTGCGAAGCAGAGCTAACCGTGATAGAGCTCGTTTCTCCATCTGCACCGCGGCTTATACTTACAGTGATTTTCCCATTATTCTCTTTAGAATAGCGGGCAATGATACTTGCAGATATCTCGATAAAATCATCAGGATTTACGGCTCTCAATAATCCTGAAGGTCCGCTGACATCTACAGGTTCAAACCAGACATCCCCTTCCCTCAACATTCCCCTCATGGCGATATTTTCAACCTCGCTTCTTCCTATGACAAACTTTGCGCCATGTGCGAGTCTGAAATGCCTGCCGGTTTTAAGCAGATTTATGTCTCCTACTGTCACGTCTTCCTGATTGTTGAAAAGGTCTCTTAACCTTATTGAAAAATTAAAATCCGTTAGAAGGCATCCACCCGCCGGGCAGGGATAGTCGTTAATTCCTAATTCCTCGGCAAGCTCAAATTGTTTTTTGCGTGACCGTCCTGTAATTGCAGGAAGCTTTTCTCTGTCAACCCATCCTTTTTCTTCCGGTATTGTAATCGGGAAATGTTTTGCTGATAGTGGGCGAAGTAATATTCCCTTTAGCCCGCTTTCCCTGTCTATTATATTCATGGAGTCACGTCTTTGCGACATTGGGCGCTGTCCTAAGACTTCGCCGCTTATGATGAACTGCGCACCTATTTCTTCCATATGTTTCTTTGCTATAGTGTGCATGTGGATCCTGCAATCTATGCAGGGATTCATGTTCTTTCCATAACCGAATTTTGGTTTCCTTATGACATCAAGATAATCTTTGCCGACATAGACAACCTTAAGCTCAACGCCGAGTTCATCGCATACACGGGACGCTTCGCTGAGACACCCTCTTTTCTTAGATGTGCAGAGGCAAAAAGGAGAAACAAAGTTTATGGCTGAAACCTCGACCCCCTGTTCCTGTATGACCTTTACGGCAAGTGTGCTGTCGAGACCGCCTGATAAAAGTGCAAGTGCTTTGATTTTCATATTTTGTCTATCAGTTCCTTTGCTTTTTTTCGCCCCCACTTATCAGCATTGAGGACATCATCTATTGTTTTAACCTTTTTTACAGTGTGAGCATCCATAGTTTTGCTCGTTATGTCTGCAATACTAGTAAATGATATTTTTCTTTCAAGGAAAGCATGCACGGCAATTTCATTTGAAGCATTTAAAACCGCAGGCATTGTCCCTGAAATCTTCCCTGCCTTGATGGCTAGCGTTAAGCATTTAAACTTTTTCATGTCAGGCTCGCGGAACGTCAAAGTCCCTTTTTTTGCAAGGTCAAGGGATGCGTATTTATTTTCGAGCCTTTCCGGATAAGAAAGTGCAAATGAAATAGGCACCCTCATGTCAGGCATTCCTAGCTGTGCCACAAGAGAGCCGTCTATATATTCCACCATGGAATGTATTATGCTTTCAGGATGAATGATCACGGAAATATTCTCAATATCTATGTCAAAGAGCCATCTTGCCTCAATCGCCTCAAGCCCCTTGTTCATCATTGTGGCGGAATCTATGGTTATCTTTTTCCCCATCTTCCAGTTTGGGTGTTTTAGCGCATCATCCGGTGTTACTTTTTTAAGTTTTGCAGCATCAACATTCAGGAATGGCCCACCCGATGCTGTAAGTATGAGCCTTTTTATATCTTTGTGTCTATGCCCTTCCATGGACTGGAATATCGCGCTGTGCTCGCTGTCAACTGGAAGAATCCTTACATTGTTCTTTTTCGCTTCCCTTGTTATCAACTCTCCGCCAACCACAAGTGCTTCCTTGTTGGCAAGGGCAATAGTCTTTCCTGCTTTAATCGCCATGTAGGTTGGTAAAAGCCCAGCGGCTCCCACCATTGCAGAAACGACAAGGTCTGTTTGCTCAGCGGTTGCTATTTTTATAATCCCCTCCATGCCGCTTAATACTTTTATGGATGAGGGAAGCTTCTTTCGTATTTTTTCAGCTTCCTCCTCGTCAAAGAGGGCAACCTGCTTTGGCTTGAAATACTTTGCCTGCTCGACAAGTAACGCAGCGCTTCTATTTGCAGCAAGTCCTGTGATCTCGTATTTTTCAGGGAACCTCCTGATAACATCAAGGGAGTTTACTCCTATTGACCCTGTTGAACCGAGAATGGCTATTCGTTTTTTTGGCATAATTTCAAATTGTAGGACTAAATCAATCCTGCTTTCTGCGCTTTCGCAAGCACCCTCTTTGCACTGTCCACGTGAAGTTGTTCGATAAGTTCTCCGTCAACTTCGATGGCACCTTTTCCCTGCTGTTTTGCTATTTCATAGGCATCGATTATCTTCTTTGCCCGCTCTATCTCATTTTCAGTGGGGCTGAATAGTTTGTTGACCGGTCCTATCTGTGCCGGATGGATGCATGATTTTCCGTCAAAGCCAAGATTCACCACGAACTGCGTGTGTTTCACAAGCCCTTCCTCGTCTTTTATATTGAAGAACGGCGAGTCAATCGCATCAATCCCTGCAACGCGCGCCGCGATTACAATCCTGCTTAATGGATAGACTGCTTCAAGCCGCTCGAGCGTTATCCTCCCCGTCATCTCCTTTGTATAATCTGCTGCGCCGAATAAAAGAGCCTTAAGGCGCTTCGATGATAATGCAATGCTGTCAATATTGACTATTGATTTTGGGCTTTCGATCATGGCATGGAGATTGGTGCTTCCTTCTTTTATGCCTGCCTCAAGCTCAGCTTCTTTTACGAGAACCTCTACGGCAATCACATCATCCGCCATATTTACTTTTGGTATCACTATGCCGTGGGGCCTTGCCTTCACAACAGCCTTTATATCTTCCTTCCCGTATGGAGTGCCGAGGGCGTTTATCCTCACGTTTTTTTCTTTTTCGCCAAAATCAATGTTCTTCAACGCCTCTGCTACTGTGGCGCGTGCCGCATCCTTCTGCGCCGGCGCTACCGCATCTTCAAGGTCTATTATTAATGAGTCAGCTTCAAGCCCGATTGACTTTTGGATCATCTTATCGCTTGAGCCGGGAATATAGAGCATTGTTCTTCTCAGCCGTTCCACGATCATCCTCCTCGTTAATTTATTGGTTTGAGTTTTATTTTATAAGACTGGCCTTTATATATCCTGCTGATATTTTTTTCAAATCTTAAAATAATATGGCAATGGAAAGTGAGATCTGTAGCATGACACAGGAAGGTGTTAAAGTTGATGGGAGAAAACCATTAATCATACAGTCTGCTGGGCTATTTCTCTCACATGCAGTATTTCTCTATTTTTCATCAACCTAATCTCATTTGCAGAAAGGGTGAGGACTGCAATGGTTTTCCCGTCGGCGGTTACAAACTCAATTTCATAAGTGTCCTGATTTTTATAACAATGCACTACAACCCCAATATCACCCTCTGTCAATCCATATTCTTTGATGTTATGGGTTAAGACAACAGTATCTAATTCTTTTATCATTTTTTACCTCCTGTGTATTTATATCGGATAAGCTGTCACTAAACGCGGAGCCGTTTCCCCTTTCTCAATTATCCAAACTGTTTTTATTTTTATGGTGCTCCCATTGGGCGACTGTATAATACCTTCAATAACATATTTTATTCCATATGATGATTCTATAGTTTCTTTTATATCTTCCTTTTGTGCAATGGATCTCCTCAAAAGCATCACATTTTTCAATGTACCGTATATCAAATTAATATTACATTCTGAGTTCTGTCAAAGTCAATTTTAAAACCTAAAGAGATTGACTTGATTAGTTCTTAAATGGTAATAAAGACGCGTTTTACATTTATATTAATGTGGTGAAAAATGCTTGATATCAAAAGGATACGGGAAGAAAGAGATAAGGTTTTAAGCGGGTTGGCTGCCCGTCACGCCAATTTTCCAATTGATGAGCTTGTACAAACAGATGAGGAAAGACGCGCCATAATAAAGGAAGTCGAGGATCTTAAATCTGCAAAGAACAAAGCATCTGAGGCAATCGGATTAAAGAAGCGCCAGAAGCTTGATGCAGGAGCCGAGATAGCCGAGATGAAAGAAGTGTCTGACAGGATTAAGTCTCTCGATGAGCTACTGGCAGAAAAAGAAGCAAGGATTGAAAGCCTCATCCTTGAGATACCAAATGTCCCCCATGAAAGCGTACCAGATGGAAAAGACGAGCATGATAACAAGGAAGTGCGGAAATGGGGAGAGCCGCGGACTTTTGATTTTGAGCCAAAAAACCATGTAGATGTAGGGACAGCTCTTGGGTGGCTTGATTTTGAAAGGGGCGCAAAAATAAGCGGGGCGCGCTTCTGCGTTCTAAGCGGAAAAGGGGCAAGGCTTGAAAGGGCATTAATAAATTTCATGCTTGATGTCCATACCAAAGAGCACGGTTACAACGAAGTCCTTCCTCCATTTCTGGTAAGTCCGGTAAGTATGAGAAGCACAGGACAGCTTCCAAAGTTCGAGGAAGACCTTTTTAAAACAAGTGACGAGCTTTATCTTATCCCCACTGCGGAAGTGCCGGTGACGAACATCCATCGTGATGAGATACTTGCTGAAGATGCGCTTCCGGTTAAATATGTTGCCTATACGCCATGTTTCAGGCGTGAGGCAGGCACATATGGAAAAGAAACACGGGGATTGATAAGGCAGCATCAGTTCAACAAGGTTGAGCTTGTGAAATTTTCAAAGCCTGAGACATCTTACGATGAGCTTGAAAAATTAACCAATGATGCTGAGATGATATTAAAGAAGCTTGAGCTTCCTTACAGAGTTGTAGCTTTATGTTCCGGCGATTTGGGATTTTCATCCGCCAAGACTTACGACATAGAAGTATGGCTTCCTTCGGGAAATAAATATGTTGAGATTTCGTCGTGCTCTAATTTTGAGGATTTTCAGGCGCGCCGCGGCAACATCAGGTTCAGACGAAAAGAGAGCGGCAAGGTCGAGCTTGCATATACATTAAACGGCTCGGGGCTTGCAGTTGGGAGAACGCTCGTCGCAATACTTGAAAATTACCAGCAGAGCGATGGCTCTGTCATAATCCCGAAGGCTCTAAGACCTTATATGGATGGGGTTGAGAAGTTAGAGTAGCTAGCCTAACCTCATCACTAATGTTACTGTAATAACTCATCTGATTAAGATTCCTTATAATAAATTTGTGGTTGGAGATTTATGATGTTGTCTAATGAAATTGTGATTCTTTTAATAACTGCCGCTTCAATTGGTTTCTTTCATACGCTGATGGGACCTGACCATTATATCCCGTTTGTAGCAATGGCCAAATCAGGGAAATGGTCTATCTACAAAACCACATGGGTTACAATACTGTGCGGAATCGGTCATGTTTTAAGCTCTGTTATTCTTGGTTTTATAGGGATTGCCTTAGGAATCGCGGTAAAAAAATTGGAGATAGCTGAATCATTCAGGGGGAGCATTGCCGCCTGGGTGCTTATTGCTTTTGGCTTTGTTTATTTTGCATGGGGACTGCGGCGCGCATTTAAGGAACATATTCACGGACATTCACATGCTCATGCAGACGAAACAAAAAATATGACGCCATGGATACTGTTTACGATTTTTGTTTTTGGTCCATGTGAGCCTTTGATCCCGATATTAATGTATCCTGCCGCAAGGAACAGCCGTCTTGGACTTATATTAGTTACAAGTGTTTTTGCTGCAGTTACTATTCTTACGATGCTTGCTGTTGTCATTACCCTGTCATTGGGAATAGCTCGTTTGCCTTTAAACAAAATCGAACGCTATACCCATGCTTTGGCCGGTGCTACAATATGCCTTTGCGGAATAGCGATACAGTTTTTCGGGATGTAGACTCAATCAGCTTTATTTCCGGTATTATCTGAGCTTGGCTTCAATCGAAGGTCATCAATATTTTTTAGGATTTGCAATGTGTTATCCTGAAATAACTTTGTTTGCCCGCTCTCCTGATTAAGATTTAATACTTTAGAAAACTCAGCGACTGCCAAATCTACTTTATTCTCTTCAAGGTATATTAATCCGAGCCTGTAGTGTGGTGTCACAAGTGAAGGGAATTCTCTGGACAATCCCTGCCATTCTTCAATCACAGTGACTTGGTCACTGATTTTATCTAAGATATTGAGGCGCAGAAAGACGTCATCAAAGTTAAAATAAAGTTTCGACGCAGCATCGAGTTCATTCAAAGCCTCAGAGTTCAGTCCGGCAGCAACAAGTCCTTTTGCATAATCAGATCTTATTTGTCCGATTTCCGGAAGACAAACAGTGGCAATCTGCAAGGCTTCAATTCCGGAAGCATTTTTCTTTGATAATAAAATCTTACCTTTAGTCCAAAGAAGATTTCCCAGAGTAAATCTCACTCCCTGGGTTAAAGCCAGCAACGCAATAATTAAAATTGTGACTATGAAAGCTGCAATTTTAAGGCGATGCTGTAAGCGCTTTTTATGCCCGCTGAATGAAATGCTCTCCTGATTTCCGGACATCATCCATCCAATAAGAAACCAAAAAAGCATAAAAGTCGCCGGAAGTTGAAGCGGCGAGTCGGCAAGTCCATGCAGGAATAGCGCCGCAATCGCAGCTCCAATTCCCCGGGACAAATCTTCTTTACGTCTGTATGATAAGTAAATTGCCCAAACAATAAGCGACAGATACAGAAAAACAGTAAGCAGGCCTCCTTCCACAGCTATCTGGAGCGGCTCGTTATGCATGAAACTTATAGTTCCCAGCGGCATGAAAGCTGTAGAGCTGCCATTTATGATGCGGGCAGCTGCAAGCGGATAAGATGGTAAAAATCCTCCGATGCCAACGCCGGCAAATGGATGACTGGCAATCAGGAACAAAGCACCTTTCCAGAGAAATATACGTCCCCGCATCCAGGGTAATGTGAGAAAATAATCGTTGATACCGGCAAAGATAAGAATGGCAAGGCTGGTTAATGCTATGGCACAAAGAATCAGCTTTCGGACTTTAGGCTCCAGTCTGTTGCCAAGTAGGAAATAGATTATTATTCCGCCAATCATAGACAGGATGCCTGCTTTAGAGAAGGTAACGATTGTCCCTATAATTATTAGAAGGGTTGTGACATTGTAAAATAACTTTTCACGGCGGTTATCTGAATTACCGGTGAGCGCAAATGATATTGGGACAAGAGGAAGAAGAAAGGCCGCTGCCCAATTGGGGTTGCCGAATGTCCCCGGTGAGCGGAATTCAGCAGTTGTAAAATGAGTATTGGTCAGAAACTTTAACCCTGCTGCCTGGAGGATTACGATTATCGCGCAAAATGCGCCCAAAGCCAGGATGACTATAATGCCTTGTTTTTTATAAGCTGGTTTTTCTTCAAGAGCCAGCGCAGTTAAATAAGCAAATGACAAACCCATTAAAAGACGCAGAGCCCCTGCCATATGTAGAACCATAAATGGAGTAAAGCAAACCGGAAGAATTATTGCTGATGCTGCGAAGGCAGTTGCAGCAATAAATAGAGTACGCTCCTTTGGAATGAATGAAAGAGGGGATTTTTTTATCGAAAAAAGAAATGCCCCACTCAGTAAAAGCAGGGCAAATCCGCTGAATCCCCACTTGGACAGTCTGTATGCCCCTTCATACCCCGGAGTGACAAACAAGGCGATAATTCCAACCGAAGCAGAAGCGATCAATGATTTCGACAGGGCCTTAGACAGAGGAATCATTTTTATTTCATAATCTATAACGGATGGCAATCCGGATCATCGGTGATATCATAGTATATTACTTCTAACCGTGAATCACCGGTATTCCCCGTGTCTTTAAGAAATCCAACGATACTCTCCAGTGTGCTCCATCCCGGAACAAGACTGCCGACTCTGACGGTTGTCGCGCCCACCGCATCTCTCTGATTTTTGAAAACCTTACAAGACTGTGGGATTGAGTCAGATATAGTACGCCAGCTCGCAAGAGCTTCTCCATTGTCATCGGTCTGAGTCGGGGTCAGGTCGTAGTTTCCATGGTCCTCAATGCCACTTGACACCGACCACTCAATCGGTTTTCCAGCTATCGGTCCCTGGTGAGGAAGTGTGCAGTTGCCGACATTTTCAAGCATCCAGCGGTCAATCGCCAGGTAGTTGTTGTAGTAGTCGTCCATGAATGTCAAGGTCATGCTCACCGAGGTAACATTGGGGGTATCAGGGTTATGCATGAGCAATGCAGGGTTATTGCTCACAGTAACTTTATGTCCGTAGAGCAGGAGCGAGGCGCAAACACTTACCTGCGCAGCTTCCTTCTCTCCCAGAGGTACCTCCACAACGTCCTGAACCTCGCTGGTTACCTTATCCTTGATCTGATCCTTAACATAATCAACGATTGGATCAATGGCGCCAGCGTGAGCTGTTATGGGAGTTGAGGCAGCCGATTGAGCAGCTCCAGCTTCCGGGGACATAATGCTGTAGAGCAGAAGTGTGAACTGGAGAGGATCAAGATAATCATCTCCCCAAATCAGGTCGGGTGTTTTAGGGGGAAAGCGTTTCGCCCTTTCCTGTCCAAGGGAATGCACAAGAGCCGGAAGTCTCTCCCCTGATTTATACGGAACACCAGCCTCATCCGGGGATGTATAGGCATACTTAGAAAATATCAGACTCAGGATGTCCTTAGTAATAGTTTGACCGTAGAAGCTGTATGGGAATTTCAGCGTCAGTCCCTGTTCATTGAGACCGTCAACAAAGGCATCCACAGTGACAACGGTATTGTCATTATATGCATCTGCTATTCTTTCCGCCTGTGTGGTTGTGAATAAGGGCAAGCCCTTGCTTAGTCTTGAATCAGCAGTGGTCAAATCGCTGTCCCCCAATGTAGGGACGTCAAACGCCGCCATCACTCCAATGATGTATGACTTGATATCTTCATCTGCAGCCAATGCATCATAGATTTTTTTAGTAACTTCGTTTATGGCATTAGGGCTGTTTCTTGAATTGCTGCACTTTTTACTCTTTCCTTTTAGTTTCCACAACTTACCCTTTTGGGTTTTTGTCATATTTATCGAAGCACACTCTGAATAAGAATCTCCAATGGTTATAGAAATATTCACAGGGGTAACTGTCCCGGAGAGGTCAATTTCTTCAGCATTAACAGAAAAATATTTTCCATTTTTTAAAATTATCTTTGTTATCCCATTAGTTCCTGATGCTGCTTGGTATGTTTGTTTTGCGCCATTTTTTACAAACGAACCTGCGGTGATGGTTTCAGAATAGGTACCTACCTGAATTGTTAGATCAACTGTGGTTAAATCAGATACCCGTGGTGTAATTTTTCCTTTAATCGCAAATTTGTTATTCCCTTCTGTAAAATAAAGCTTGGCACTTGTAACAGTTAAACCGGATGTTTGCGCAGAGGTTTGAAAATGAAACAGTCCGCTCATTAATAGAATGATGCTTAAAAGAACAGAAAACTTTTTTACTCTAAGATTGCACATTGCCAGTCTCCTGAAAATTGTTAATGTGTCATTTCACAAAAGTTTACAGGATAGCAGCAGCACGACCGGGTCCGGGTAAGGTAAGAATTCGAATAAGCGCAACAATTATTTAACATATCATAATATCTAAAAATACTTATTAAAGTGATATATATTTATTGTAAATTTAGTCAATTGATATCAAGCTTGTCTGGTTTATTTGACATCGATGAATATGACGTTGACAAATTTGTTTTCCTCGTTAAAAGGTGATAGAAATAAATTTGTATTTGTCAGTGGGAACAAATCAATTAAGTGGATTTGCGCTGCAAATAAGTAGTTGCAAGATTTATTCTGGAGAGGTGGCTGAGTGGCCGAAAGCGGCGGTCTTGAAAACCAAATTTAGGGGGTTAGCCTAAGTTTCTGAATCAATTAGGAATATGGGCTAACCCTTTCTTTTTATTGTCGAACTTCTTTTCTTTCCTGTGTTCTCTGTATATCTCATTATTCAAGGTTTTTTCCTCAGAGTAGTCACAATATGGTCACAAGAAAATGACAGGGGTACCCCCCCAAATGAGTTGGAGTGTTTATCATATCCCCTTCGCATTTTTTAGAGCAAATTTTTAAAAAGGGGTGTTCCTTTGTTTAGTCAATTTTTATTGACGACTTTTTTCAGCGATTATATAAAACTGCAAAGAATAGAATAAGTATAATAATTAATGTTAACCATTAAAATACAGAATAAGGAGGATCCATGGACGAGACCACATCATTACCATCTCAGGCAGTTACAGTTGAGCCATCACCGAAAACTCTAATTGAAAAATATCGACAGGACTATCATGATGCCATGCAAATGATTGATGTGCAATCCGGTGAAGAGATAAAATCGGGTCATGAGATGAAGGGAATAGTGACATTCACTACAGCATTAACAAAACTTAAAGAGATTCATCAACAATTATCAACTTTTTATGGTCTTTTGTTCCGTTTCTCGAAGGTGTTACAGCAAAATGATTCTCAGCGGCTAAAACAACTTGGGCATGAAATGAAGCTAACTTTGGAACTGGCAAACGAAATGTTGAAACCTGGATTTACAGGACAATATACTGATGAGATGTATGAAAAAGTGGTTATAATGAGCTTCCATGAGATTGGATTGAATAAACAACATTGGTACTTAAAAGAAATTTTTTTGCTAGAAATTGAGTATATGTTGGACGCCCTATCGATCCTAATTGAACCCGACTTCATGCCGATTGCAAGCATTGACGATTCATCCTCAGAAGAAAATACAGACAGATATATTTCATCAGAAGTAAAATTAAACGTATGGCGACGCGATCAGGGAAAGTGCGTTGAATGTGGTAGTAAGGAAAAGTTAGAATATGATCATATTATTCCAGTTTCAAAGGGGGGGAGCAATACAGAGCGCAATGTCCAACTTCTCTGTCAAACATGCAACAGGCAGAAGTCCGCGGCAATCCAATAAGTTTAAGCTGATAATAAGTCTCGTAAAAAAGAGATAAAAAACTTTTAGTCTAAGTAATTTACTTAGTATTGAATGTTTTATATTTCTTATTATATTTTTCAAATATTGTGTAATGAAAGTGTTACCCCACCCCTGTTCTCACTATATATTTTTCAAAATTTACTGAATGGGGTTATTGACCTCCGGTTCCTATAGGTAAAAATACCGGTTGACTTATTTGAAAATATTACTTTAAATATGAATCGGGTCAAATTATAATAAACTAATTAAAAATATTTAATTATTAATATATTATAATATAAAACTATTTTGACTCAATGTTAAACTTCATTTTTATAAAAATTCTTTATCCAATTACTATCTTTTTTTTATTTGGATGCATTTTTTATATTATTCTAATAACAATTAAAAGACAGAACAATAAAAATAGAATCAGATTAATTGTTGCAACAGTTTTGCCACTAATAATATTAATATTCTCTTTAATACCTACTGAAAATACGACAAACTCTATCAAAGACTTATTTAGCAGTTTAAAACCATTATACAGATTTATAATAGGCGCTATTACTGGCTTTATCATTCTTGAGTTAGGGAATTTTTTTTGTAAAAAAGATACTGAAATTGGAATTGCACTTTATGTTTTATTTTTATCTATCATAAACACATTTATTTTATATTCTATAATAGAAGGGATGCTGAATAGTTTACATATCTTACTTCTCGGAATAATAGTTACAGGATGTATTCATGTAATCTTTAAAGGTATTCCTGAGTTTACTAATTCAAAAATTTAATAACTGTTTTTATTTCATATTTAATCATGGGTAAATGATTAATATTATTTTATTTAAATTTACCAAAAAACTTTTCATAAAATGCCCCAAAAATACGTTTACATTAATAGAGAATTATAAATATAAAATGAAAAATCTTAAAATATTCCATTTAAAAATAATTTTACTTTTCACAATTTTATTTAGTGTTTGTCAGGGGTCAATCTTTGAGAACCAAGCTGAAGAAAAAATTTTACTTATAGATAATTGGTCTAATTTTATGAATAACAAATACAATGAATTGCGAAAGATAATACCATTAAGAAACAGAAGACCGAATCTTCCCGAAAGAGGCGAATTCGAAAAAAGTGTAGATTATAACCGTAGAGTTGATGAAATTGAGAATTCAATTAGAAAAGAATATCAGAGTTCGATAGAAGATTTTTTCAGACCAACCTATCGTTTTAAAGGATTTAAGGTTAATTTAGGCCAATATGACTCTGACAGAGAATATTATGATTATGCTAACGTAGACTTTGGTGTTCCGAATGTTTTTTTATGTATTGATTCTGGACTCCACGATTGGATAGGAATGATTAGGAAGGTTGTCATTAAAAACGCTAAGTATTCTGAGGATCAATGCACGATGATAAACATAACATCTTTAAAGGTTTCTATAGATGCAGCACCTACGTGGAAGAAAAATCAAGATTTACTTCGTGTTGATATAGATTTTAAGTTTTATTATCCTATAGAAAAAAGACAGGCTCCAGGTCATCCAGAAGAACCTGTTTTATCTATAGGCTTACAATCTGTAAAATTATATTTTGACGGAATAATAATTGAGGAGTGGAATAACTAACAACTATTTGAGAGTATCTCTCGTGCCTTACCAATACATTATCCTGCTATTCACCAGTATAAAAACCGTTTTCTTTAGAAAATCTACACAGTTATTATGAATTAATTATCTTATTTTTTTGATAATTATTAAGGATTGCTAAAGTGAAAAAAAATGAAGATGAGCGTTTATCTGAATTAAGAGGGTGTTTAGGCGTTTTCGGTGGAATTATTACGATTGGAATTGTAATCTTGCTTTTTGCAAATCCTAAGACAATACTTCTGATCATATTCGTAATATATGATTTCCTCGGGCCAAAAACTACAGTTACCAGCCGTAACCCTTTTTTCCCAATGCTTGCAACACGAAAAACTGAATCCTCCTTTTTAGTTAAATTCTTACAAGTCTACGGTGGAGTAGTTTGGTGGATTATTTTTCCTATTTTTATGTATTTTTGCATTAAGGGAATTCGAAAAAACATGAAAGAAATTAAGAGAAGGATAAAGAAGGAATGAAAAATATCCTATTTCTTTAGAAAAATAATATAGTTATTATGAATTAATTATCTTATTTTTTTGATAATTATTAAGGATTGCTAAAGTGAAAAAAGATGAAGTTGAACACACGAGAAAAGAAAATGCAGAGCGAAAAGCACGCAAAGAGGTAGGAAGGCTTGCTGAGGAGAGAATACAACATCAGAAAGGCAGAAGCGTCAGAATATTTGCAGAGATTATAGTTGCGATTGTTGTCATTCTATTTATTGTTATTGATAATTCCCAGCGTCAGACCTCTGATACTAATGCAACTGTCAACGCGCCACTGGTTGAGTATCAGGAAACTGCTAAAATTGAAGAGACAAAAAGAAAGGCAGTAGAAGAGCGACTTAGGTCTGAGGAGGAGAGAAAGAGAATTGAAGAAATAAAGATTCAACTTGACGCAGAAAATAAATGCTTTTCGGAAGAGAAAAAAAGAAAAGTGCTCTCCCGCATAAAGATGGTGTTTATCCGGGGTGGCGAGTTTGAGATGGGTGACACGTTCGGAAACGGCAATTCGGATGAGAAGCCTGCGCATACAGTAAGATTAGATGATTTTTATATGGGAGAGACTGAGGTGACGCGGGCACTGTGGGAAGAAATAATGGGAAGTACAGCACCGAGCAGTTTTTTGAAAAGCCGTTATCAAAGAGAAGACTTAGAGCCTGTTAGCAATGTGAGTTGGAATAAAGTACAGGAGTTTCTAAAAAGATTGAATGAAATGACAGGAGGGAATTACCGCCTGCCTACTGAGGCTGAATGGGAGTTTGCTGCACGTGAACGCGGCAAGCATATTAAATATGGTAATATAAGTTCTGAAGATTATGCTTATAGAGGAAATCTTGTAGTTGAAGTGAAAAGTGAGATACCGAATGCTCTTGGTTTGTATGACATGTACGGTAACGTTTGGGAATTATGTGCGGATTGGTATGGAGAGAAATATTATGAAGATAGTCTGAGAGATAACCCTAAAGGTCCTGAATCCGGTAGTTATCGGGTGAATCGTGGTGGTTCTTCTTCGCTCATTAGGGGTGGAACTGGTGGCTTTAGGTGCAGCCTACGTCGAGCTATAGACCCGAACGCGTTAGCAGATGCAATCGGGTTTCGGGTCGCCTGCAATTCTAAGTAGTTGTTTTCTGGTTTTTGTTTTTCCCTGAGATAAGTTGAAAATAGTGGACACCAAATAAGTCTGCATCATCCCCCAGTGCTTTAATCCGGGGAGTTGAGGGCAAGCATGAAAGATACTTAACCCATCTATTTCGTTCAAGGCAAGGGGAACTATGGGTAAGATTGAGAATTCATGTTTAAAAGCCTAAAACCCCCTCATTTGTGCCGTGAAAAAAGAGTAAATTTTCATAACATCAAACATATTTTCTTTATTGTTTTTCATATCATTATTATTGTTTCATCCATTTGAAGTGAAACCACCACAACAGAAAGTCTTGGCAACCCCTAATGTGAGGTAAGTTTTTGGACAGGTTTCAGAGTTTAGAAAAGACCAATATCTTCTCGATACTCAAACAGGGGGACTTTGGCAAATTATCGTTGAGAAAGATGAGCAGAGACTCTTGCAAAAGGATTCCTGTTCTGCCTACCCTTCAAATTTCCCGTCCACCACGGCACAAAAAGATAGTTTTTCAACATCAGAACACGAGTTTTGACTTTGAACCATAGTTATGCCTTACCCGGAAAAAGAAAAGGAAGTTTAGGTGCATTTTTCTGACATTTATACTAAGAGATCATGGAAAGTAGCTATCGAGTTTTTTATCTGCTCAAAGCTTCAAGGTAATCCCAAGAGTGTAAGAGTAATTTTAGCAAATTTTAACCTTATCCTATGATCTGGTATTTCAACAAAAACTCTTTTCTTCTTTCCTCTCGGATGTCCTGATGAATCTTCAGAATCAATCAGTCTAACTGCAATCGTTTTTTTTGCATCAAGGCCCTCTTTAATGATGGCCACTAAGTCGTAAAAAGTGACGTTTTTATCCCCTAAAGACTGGTCTAAGGCGTCTTGGACACTACTTTTGCCTACGATACGACTTATCTGTTTCCGAACTGTGCTTTCAGCATATCCTGCACGCCTTGCAGCTTCTGAAGCTGATAAGCCTTTAATCATTCCTATTATTAGCAATCGGTCTCTGACTGAAAGTTCTTTTATTCCATTAGCCATAACAGAAGTCTTGGCCTTCCTGTTTATAATTGGTTAGCATACACACTTCTTATTTCTTCAGGCTGAATGCAAAGATAAGTCTGGGTCTGCCTCTGCGTGCTGTGGTTAAAGCATTCCATAAGCTCTGGGAGTCCCACCCCGAATGTTACTCGCTGATGGTAGCCAAAAGTCTTCCTCAATGTATGGCTTCCATAGTTGCCTTTTAAGTTGATAGTACCTGTCCACTGCTTGACTAACCTGTGAACCGAGGGAATTGTCAGCACCGCTCCACGCTGCGACTTAAACAGGTAATCGGTGTCAAGATATTTTACAGATGCCAACAGCCTTTCTATGGCTTTTATACAGGTTTCATTTAAAGTAATCCTCCTTATCTTGGCAGTCTTCTTCTCTTTGACTTCAATTTCATCCATTGGTTTCAGGCCACGCACCTGTCCGGCTTTAAGCCTTAACAGATCGCTTGCTCTAAGATTAGTATTTATTCCGATCGTGAACAGTGCATAGTCTCTTGGGTTATCAGCAAGCAGCTTTTTAATTGCCTTAATGTCCTTCAAATCCTTAATAGGCTCCACCTTTATCTGTTGACCCTTCTTTGGATGGTTTCTGTTTTGAAATTTTTTCATATTATATTTACCCAATAATTAGTTAAGTATTTATAATATAATATATATAACTTAACAAAATATTCAAGGGTGTTTTCTTATGGAGTAAGTAACTATTTGATTTTAATTAAGAGAATATAAGCTGGTTAACTTTAAGATATAAGTTAGCAAGATGTTTTAGAGGCAAGTAGAATGATATTTTTACAAAGTGAGGAATTCTACTGAAACTGATTGTGGAATTAGTTTGAAACTACATAGGGAATTCTGCTGAAACTCGCCATCATCTCCACCACAGCACAAATGCGTTGTTTTAAGCCCCGACAGCAAGACTTTTTTCATACCAAAAGTATATGGCTTGCCTTGAATGGAATAGAGGGCTTGAGTGTCCTTTATTCCTGCCCTCAGCTCCCCGGATTAAAGCACTGCGGTATTATACACGTTGACTGATTAGGCCCTGCTCCTGTATCGCTCTTGCACACGCCGAGGACTGCTTCTTCAGGAACAAGCTTCACTTGCTTGATAGTTGGTTTCTTGTAAGCCTTCTTTGGGTTATCCATAATAATCGCCCGATTTAATTTTTTTTTGTCTTAGATTTCTTTGCTGCAACTGGAACCTCAACAGGGCCATGCTGTGTATTGCCTGTATTGCTGTCTATATCCTCAAGCTTATACCAGTAGGTCTTTCCTGCCTCAATCTTCTTATCCTTGAAAGTATATGACGCACCTTTAGTGCTGCTTCCTTTTGCCTTGATGAGCTTCTTGTTAATCTGTATATACTTGCTATCAATAGACTCTGAACGCCGAATATTAAAACCGAGGTTGTCGAGTTCAGTTCCGGTCTCCCATTTGAGTACAACTTTCTTGTTAGATTGATTAGCTGTGAATGAGGAGAGAGTAATTAGTGTCGGAGGTGGATCACAGACATCACCTTGCCCATTGTTATTGTAATCTGCTTGGTCTGGGTTGTAATCATTAGGGCAGTTATCGATTGTATCAGGTATCCCATCGCTATCGAAGTCAGAAGCAGGAAAGATCTCAACAGGTTCGTCTCTGATTGTAGTTGTTCCGTCTCCTACTTCTCCGTAAGCATTATATCCCCAAGCCCATAAGGAACCATCTGATTGTAATGCTATATGATGGGAACCCCCTGCGTCAAAAGATACCCAATCATTATTTACGTCTACTCTTATTGGAGTTGTTGAAATATTAATCGTTCCAATAAATAAGTTACTGCCCCATGCCCAAAGTGTTCCATCTGATTTTAAAGCGAGACTATGAGTGTCACCTGCGGCAATAGAAACCCAGTCTGTATCAGTGCCAACTTGGGCAGGATACTCTCTTACTACATATCCAGATGTTCCATCTCCCAATTGGCCAAAAGAATTGCTACCCCAAGCCCATAATGTTCCATTTGATTTAAGAGCAATAGTGAAATTATTTCCAGCTGAAATTTTACTCCAATTAGTATCACTTCCAATTTGAACAGGGGAACGTTTATTAATTGTTGTGCCATCGCCTAATTCAGCATTTTCATTTTTCCCCCATGCCCAAAGTGTCCCATCTGATTTTAAAGCAATAGTATGGGAATCGCCAGTTGAGACAGAACTCCATTTATTATCCGTTCCTATTTGAATTGGCGAGGTTTTTTTGTTTGTTGTACCATCACCTAATTGACCAAAACCGTTAACACCCCAAGCCCAAAGCGTGCCATCTGATTTCAACGCAATTGTGAAAATAAAGCCAGCGTCAATTTTACTCCAATTAGTATCAGTCCCAACTTTTGTAGGAATTGTCTCTATTTTGTCTGTTAGACCTCCCCATTGCCACCATGTACCATCTGTTTTTAATGCCGCGGTGTGACTTTTACCTGCGGCAATAGAAACCCAGTCTGTATCAGTGCCAACTTGGGCAGGATACTCTCTGTATACTGCAAAACCAGATAATCCGTCTCCTAATTGACCACTTTCGTTTCTACCCCATGCCCATAATGTTCCATTTGATTTAAGAGCTACACTATGTGCATGACCTGCTGAAATCTGAGGTTCAATAGCTGATGTATTACAAGGAATAAAAAAGCTTAGAGAGGAAATAAATAATAGAGAAACAAATAGACTTATCTTGTTAGACTTCATCAGTAATACCCCCCGAAAAGAAAAACTTAATTTAGTAAAATCAACATCATAAATGCAAAACTAATGCCATAATAATCTTTATAATTATAACTAACTGATTATAAAGATAATGCAGAATTAATTGATTTAATAAGAGTGATTCAGTCATGTATAATAGTGTTCAGTATAGCTGACAGTTTTTTACTGACAATGCTAACTATCTGATATTCTAAGGCTAAAAGTGTATAAAAACCCGACGGAGTTAATAGGTATATAATACAATTGACAATAGTTGCTGCTTATTTATAGTTATTGCTCATTCAGGAGATATAGAAATGAAGATTCTCACAATACCTGAAGTTGCAAAGCTATTGCAAATTAATATGCACACAGCCTACCGCTATGCAAAGGAAGGTAAGATTCCCGCTGTCAGGATTGGCGGGTCATGGAGAGTTCGAGAAGAAATTCTTGAACAATGGCTGAAAGAAAGATCTGGCAATACAACAGGGGCATTAAATGGTAAGAAAGTAATTGCAAAATGATTTCAAAAAAGTTGCAGTTCTGCCACCTTATTTTTTAACTTTTTGAGCCTTTTAAAAGCCCATATTTTTTCCTCATAATTTCTCGTTGTATTTTCCTGTAACCTTCTGGATCAGCCTCCCTTCGTTTTCTTGATAATGCCCGGGAGGTGCATTTTTGATTGCAGTAAAATTTGGGCTTTTTAGAAATATGGTAAAAATATTTACCACACTCTTTGCAAGTTTTTATTGCTTCGCATAGAATCCCATTAAGAGAATGACATAGGCTGATTTTTGCAAACTCAACAAAAGAAAGAACCTCATCTTTCTCTTTTGGTTCGGAAACGCTGTAAGTGATAATAAAACTTCCATCATCTTTGCTTAAATTCAAATCGGCGGTTGCAAACGTACGAAGCAAATAAACCCTTTCAGGATTAATTATGGAAATAAAAAAGTCTTTTAATTCTGCCTGAATATTTTTTATATTTCTTTTCCATATCGCCTCATCATTCCATTTCATCGAAAAATCAGTCGGTATGGCAGTGTCTCCATCATATTTTGGCTGCTTTTTATTCTTTTTATTTCTTTCGATATTATGTGTTGGTGTAAAATTTGAATTGAGTTTGTATTTATGATCTGGTTGTCTTAAATAATACCGAGCTTCCAGAATCAATATGCTTAATTCCAAATCATCCATTTGGTCTAAGTCTTTAGAAATAAAATCCAAATGCCATTTTAACAAGTCTATCTTGTAATTTTTTTTATAGTTCATAACGCCCTCCTCCAAATATTATACATATTATATGGATAATATTGTGTTGTCAATAGATAATCAATTAGAAAACGTAATAATAATTAGATTGCATCAATATATATTGACAGTAGCTAATAAATAACATATGCTATTTTTAAACTTAATGAAGAAAGGAAAAAACTATGGGTACAAACAATCACGAATCAGCGTTTATTTCAGTTAGTGAGGCGGCACTTTTCCTGAATGTTTCTGTAGCAAGCATTCGGCTTTGGAGTTGGTCTAATAAATTACCGCACTACCACCTTGGCCGCAGGGTTGTATTTAAAAAATCTGATCTAATGGATTGGGCTGATAGTCAATTTCACTCTGAAAAGAAAATGGGATCCTTTTGAGGGTTGGGATAATGGAACTTAAAAAACTATACGGGGACAAGTTTATAGTAGAGTACGATGAAGCAGCTAAAATTGATGGGAAAAAGCCAGAATATCAGATAATCAAATGCTGCAAGCGTGCCGGTAACTTTTATGTAATTTCCTCTTCTAAAAAAATCATTGGCTTTTGGTGCATAAAAAATAGGTTGAAAAAAAAATTACTGAAGCTCTTTCCTGAGATGAATTTGCTTAGAGAAGGGGATGATAATGTTTCAATCCTCGGGTTACCGAGTTCTATTTTCTTGAATGTTGCAAGCGTGGCAGGAGCAAAGCGGAAAAGAGTCCTTTCAGATAACCACAAGAAGAAACTGCTCAGCACATCCAAGAATTACAGATTTTCACGGCACAAAATGCCAATTTTAAAGGGTCAGGAAACTAAAAAAGGGAGTGAGGCATATCCAACCAATGGTAAAGACATAACTTCTCCTTCTATAGATTAAAAACTACAATTTAGAAAGATGAATGAAATGAACAAAGAAATATCAAACCTCGGGCTTAGCGCTTATTTGATGGTAAGTGGATTTCAACTTCTCCAGGTTAAGCCCAGCGGCAGGCGGTCAGTCTTTGTTTTTAAAGATGATGGCAATATCGAAACTGAAAGTTTCCGCTTCTTTAACAAACAAGTGAAATGCGAACCGGTATCTTTTTGGGAAGCACTAAAAACCTTAAAGGCAATGGCTGAAAATTAAATAAAATAAATAAAAGGACATATAAAATGAAATTAAAAGAAGAAAATTCTGATGATGATTTGATTGAGGTAGAAGGAGACCACAAGACATTATTGGCTGACGGGGTTTACATTGGCAAGTGTATCGAGGTTACGTTAGGTTCTTACTATGGCAAACCTAAAATAATTCTTGGGTTTGAAACTCGTTCAAATCCACCAGTGCAGTGCGAAGACGTTGTGTATGCATATCTGAATTTTTCAAAGAAAATTTCACGCTCATCAAAACTTTATAAATGGATTGTAGTTGCAACCGACGGGAATCCTCCAGTTCGACGGGACAGATTCAGCCCAAAATCCATGTTCTTGGGGAAGTTCTTCCGCTTTTCTACAAGAACCAGCGATAAGAAATTTCGAAATGGCGAACCAACCCCTGCTGTATTGCACTATTCCGTTCTTGACGAGCTTATGGAGCTAATTGATGAGAAAGATTTGTCTGCCTCGATAGAAAAGAACAGATCATATTAGTAAGGGGGCGTCGCCATTATGCCATTAACTTCTATTATACTATTAACTATATATATAATATTGATTCCTAACCCAATGCTTCCCCTGTGCTTAAGCTTTTACTTGCACTTAACCTATTCTTGCGCTTATCCTAATTCTTATACTTGGCTTTTGCTCTTACTAACGCCTTTGCCTTTGCTTTTTCCTCCACCACTCTACTACCTACCAGAGTGTTCTGTAACTGTTTGTTATAAAAATGAATATTTAGACCCTCTTGGCAAAAATATCCAATCCTTGATTACTAAAATTATTTCTGAAATGGAGGCATGATGAAGAATGAGTAATTCTTTTTTATTCCCCTCTTCACTATTTCCATTAACTTCAATTTCCGACTGTGGGGTACCCCCTCCTAAATATCTTGGTCTGGTAGATTGCCATTTGTGCAAGTTGGGAGATCCACCTTGACGACTGAATTTTACGGCATAAGATTAAAAAGATGTTCTAAACCGCTTCAATCCAACAAGGCTAACATGAAAGGGGGTGAATAAAAAAAATGAGTGTCTATTGTAGAAAAGGTAAGTGGTATATTGATTTTTATGTAAACGGCTGTAGGGTTAGGGAGTGTGTCGGAAGCAGCAAAGGAGAGGCAAGCAGAGCTTTGGCTGTCAGGAAAAGCGAAGCGATACAGGGGAAGTTTTCTTTTCATAAAGCAAAGAGAAGTTCCTTGTTTGCTGAGTTTGCAGAGGAATATTTGGCTTATTGCCGAGCTAACAAGAAGTGTCCATCAAGGGATGCGACTTCTCTTAAAGTGCTTATTCCTTTCTTTCAGGGGAAAAGGCTTTGTGACATTTCAGCGTTTGACGTCGAGAAGTTTAAACTTTTTCGTAAAAAACAAGTGACAGGAGCCTCAACAAACAGAGATTTGACTTGCCTGAAATCCCTATTCAACAAGGCCGTGAAATGGCACAAGGCAGAAGGCAACCCGGTTGTTGAAATCAAGTTTTTCAGAGAAGATAACATTATTGAGAAGATTCTGACACCTGATGAGCTTGAACGGTTGTTAGCTGAGTGTAATCCGCATATAAAGCCGATTATCCTTACAGCCGTTCATTCAGGCATGAGACTGAATGAAATACTTAGTCTTGAATGGCAGTGTGTTGATATGCAGAAAAAGACTATTACTGTCATTCAGTCAAAGAGCGGCAGGAGTAGAAAAATACCGATGAATATGACATTGACAAATTTGTTTTCCTCGTTAAAAGGTAATAGCAATAAATTTGTCTTTGGCAGTGGAGACAACCCGATTAAGTCAGTGCGCACTGCGTTTGAGTCAGCTATTAAGCGGTCAGGTGTTCCGAAGGTTAGGTTCCATGATCTCCGGCATCTATTTGCTACTCGTTTGGTGGCTGCTGGAGTTGATTTAGTAACAGTGCAACAACTTTTGGGACATTCGACGATTCAAATGACAATGCGCTATGCACACTCAAGCGCAGACAGTCAGAGGCGTGCTGTAGAGTGTCTTGAAGATGGTGTTTTTGAAAAAAGTAGTCACAATTTGGTCACAAGACAGAAAAAGGCTGATAACGTAGTAGCCTTAAGTGCTTGTAATACATAGCTTGGAGAGGTGGCTGAGTGGCCGAAAGCGGCGGTCTTGAAAACCGTTGTACCGGTGACGGTACCGTGGGTTCGAATCCTACCCTCTCCGTTTCAACCCTTCAATTTTAACGATTGAAGGGTTTTTTATTTTGTCTCTTTAATCAACTCCCTCGTCAGCGTTCCTCTCACATCATTTATATAGTCAGGGCAGCGGACTTCCATGCTGTTCTTGTCAGGGAGGAACCAGACTTCTCCGTCATGATAAAATACATGTATCCATGGATAAATAGAGCGGTAGAAATTCCCGCACATGTTGTCGGTCTTTATTGTTGAAATGTCGTAAGTGCCTCCTACCTTGCACCCTGCCATGCAGGTTCCCCCAACATGCGTGATGGTGAGCGACAGTTTATATTTGCCGGGCATATTGTTCTCCTTTCCCAAGATTATTCTTCTTTCAGTTTCCGTTCAAGGGTGCCGCGAACATCATTTATATAATCTGGACAGCGCACCTCCATCCGGTTCTTGTCAGGAAGAAACCAGATTTCGCCACCATAATCGAACGTACAAAGAGTAGGGAAGAGACTGTGGTAGAAGAATCCGCAGAGGTTATCAGTCTTTATGGATGAAATGTCATACTTCTCTCCTACCTTGCAGCCAGCGTTGCATTTTCCTGATATGCTGGTGATAGTGAGTGTGAGGCGATATTTGTCAGGCATAGATTTCCCCTCCAATTTAAATGTAATCAGAGAATTCAGATTAAATAGTATTTTTTAAAACTGTCCATGCAATTTTATTGTTAATTCCATAATTGGGGTTGACTAATTCAGCAGTTAGAAATAGCATAAATACATTAAAATTTAAAAATGATGAATAAATTAACTAAAATAGTAATTATTTCATTAATCATAACATTCCATAGTTTATTTTCGTTAAATGCTTATGATTTAAATCTTATTTATGCCTATGGCGGAGCTTTTCTTGATATAAAAGTTTCAGGAAATTATGCATACGCTTCAACGGTAAACGGCCTTAAAATACTGGACATATCAGAACCATCTTCACCTGTGCTTACCGGCGCATATGTCACTTCAACGGCAGTTGCGAAAATAGATGTTGCCGATGGGAAAGCATATCTTGCTTCAGACAGTGAAGGGATATTCATTATAGATGTCACAAATCCCACTTCTCCTTCCCTTCTTGGAACATATGGAAGCTCAGGCGAGTTTCAAAAGCTGTATATTTCCGGCGATATTCTCTATGTCGCAGACAACGACAACGGTCTGCTGATAATTGACGTGTCGAATCCGTCTGCTCCCACGCTTGAGGGAAGCTATGAAGAGACAGATTATGTTTTCGATGTTTATGTTTCAGGTACAACGGCTTTTCTCGCTGCATTTTCTGATGGACTGCTTATAATCGATGTGACCAATCCTGCCTCGCCTTCTCTGCTTGGGACCTATAACACCACTTCCTTCGACCCGGTTTCAGTACAGGTGGCAGGGACGTTTGCATATCTTGTTTCAGATTATGGCTTAAAAATAATCGATGTCAGCAATCCTGCAGACCCTTCTCCGGCAGGTTCCTATTCCCGGTATAATGAGTTTTCAGATGTCAATGTTTCGGGGACTAAGGCATATATAAATGAGGTAGATCAGGGGATGCTTATAATAGATGTGAGCAATCCGTCAGCGCCGTCATTTCTTGGCATCTATGAAGAAACATTTATGGGGAGTATTTTTATAGGTGGAGACACTGCATATATTACCAGTACTGACACCGGCGGATTTATAATCGTTGATGCGGGAAATCCGGAATCACCTGAGCTTGCCGGAGAATACAACGAGTCATCCATGACAAGCGAGATTTACGGTTATGGGAATGTCGTTTATATTTTTGGGGCTTTAAACGGCATGGGGATAATGGATGTGAGCAATCCTTTGACTCCGGTATTTTCAGGCATCTATGAACGGGAACAATTCAACGGAAAAGCTGACTTTTATAAGAACAGGGTTTTTCTGTGCCTTGGAGAGAGCGGCTTCGAGATAGTAGATTTAAGCAAAGCATCAGAGCCCAGGCATATAGTCACATACAATGATTATCCGGCGGCGGACATTTCAGTTGACGGCGATAAAGCTTATATCGTTACAAATGTGTATGATGATTTTAAAATGATAATCGTTGATGTGAGTCATATAAAAGAGCCTGACAAGATTGGCTCTTACAAGTTCGAAGGAGACTACGTTTCAGTAAGCACAGTCTATGTGACAGATGATATAGCGTATGTTACCGGCATTGATGAAGACCACAACGAAGATGATTTTTTGGAAGTTCTCGATGTCAGTTCCCCCGGCGATATCACAAGACTTGGATACTATTACAACTTTGGCAGGATATTTTCCGTAAAAGGACATAAGGGATACGGCGCAGAAGGGAAAGAGTTCTTTATTGCTGATGTGACGGATCCAGGGACAATTCAGAAGACAGGAACGTATTCATTAGACGGATATATTTCTGATATACATGTTGAAGGAAGACTTGCCTATGTGACCTGCTATGATGAAAGTCTCTTTGCAGTCCTTGATGTAAAAGACCCGAAAACCCCGGTTTTACTTTATTCCTATGAGACGACAGGCACACCTCTCGGGATTTCGGTTACCGGTAATACGGTTTATGTCGCTGACGGCGGCGGGGGGGTGAAGGTTTTTGGCATTTCGGACACTCTGGCTAATCCGCTAATATCTCAAATCAGCAGTAACAAAGGGACTTATGATAATAAAATAACAATAAGTGGTTCGGGTTTTGGTGAGGTCGAAGGAAAGGTCGTATTAAAGAGCGGTGATGAAGAAACAGATTGTGGAATAGTGAAATGGGGGAATGAGGAAATAAAGGTCTCGTTGCCATGGGGAGTAAATCCGGGGAAATGCGAGCTGTTTGTAATCTCTTCAAACGGTGTCAGAACAGAAGACGGTATAAAATTCAAATATCTTAAACCGGCACCGGCAATCAAACACATAACTCCTAAATCTGCCGGGATAGGGGAAGAAGTGATAATAACTGGAGAGAATTTTGGCCCTGCTCCCGGTTCCGATGGAGCAGAAGGGACGAAACTTCTTGTTACAGGTGGCTCAGCAAGCGTTGTTTCATGGGGCAATGAGTCAATAACTGTCATGATTGATAATGCTAAGAATAAACAGATGGGATTTGCCATACGCACAAAGTATGGCAAAAGCAAAGTAAAAAAAATCAAGGTGAGTAAGTGAAGACAAAGATAAAAAGAATAACTTTTTTTTCAGCCTCGATAATTTTCCTTCTGATGTTCCCTCTTACTGGGAACGCCGCCCTTGATTTCAAACTTGTTGGGACGTACGGCGGTTCGTTCAATGACGTGAAGGTTGAGGGTAAATATGCGTACATTGGAGGCAATAATGGTCTGGTCATACTTGATATATCGAATACATCGTCACCGGAACTAGTTTCTCATTACAACACGTCTTCGCCTGTCAACAAGGTGTTTGCGGTTGACGGCATAGTCTATCTTGCCGCCGGAGAGGAAGGGATCTTCATCGTAGATGCGACAAAACCTTCCAAACCGAAATTGTTGAGCTCATACAATACTCATGGCTTTGCGCTTGATGTCTTCGTCACAGGGAATAAGGCTTATGTTGCGTCGGGTGGCGGAGGTCTTGTGATTGTTGATGTGAAAAAGCCTTCAAAACCCAGGAAGATTTCAACGTTCAGAAAATCTTCCACTGCCTGCGGTATATATGTGGCAGATGGTATTGCATATATATCTGCCGGTTACGGCGGTCTTGTGCTGGCGGATGTGAGCGATCCATCAGATCCTGATTTGATTACAACTTATTCCGGCTGGGGGAACTATGATTATATTAACAATGCATTCGTTTCGGGTGATACTGTCTATGCAACAGGGAGGGATTCAGGTCTCGCCATAGCTGACATAAGCAGTGGGACATATGTATCTACGTTAAGCTCAGTAGCCCTGTCCTTAAAGGCTGAGGCGGTGTCAGTTTCAGGTGACAAGGCTTACGTCGCAGCAGGTGAGGCAGGTATTGCAGTAATAGACGTAAGTGATCCGTATTCACCTTCTGTCTTAGGGGTGTATGAAACAAAGGGAAGAGCCCATTCCGTTTTTGCAAGCGGCAATACGGTCTTTGTTGCTGACAAAGAAAGAGGGTTTATTATTATTAGCGCTGTTGGTCTTGAAGCTCTCCCAATACTAGGGACTGCTGCCTCCGGTGGAGAAGTTTTAGAGATAGAAGTGGTCGGCAGCAAAGCATATTCAGCATCAGGTTCAGGAGGACTTGAGATTTTTGACATAAGCAACTCATCTTCGCCATTGCTTTTGGGGACTTATAAACCAAGCCATTCAGTCACAGGTCTTCATGTTAAAGGCGGATATGCTTATCTAGCTTTGGGACGCCTTGAGATAGTTGACATTACAACTCCTGATTCGCCCGTATTGAACGGTCAGTTAGATATGGAGGGTTATCCTCTTGATGTCTATGTTTCAGGAACTAAAGCTTATGTAGCTTCGAGCACCGGAGGTCTTCATATAGTGGATGTTTCCAATCCATATGTGCCTGACCTTTTGGGAACCTACGACATGACAGGTTACAGCAGCAGTGCAACGGATGTGGTAGCAGTAAATGATATTGCTTATGTAGTGTCGGAATATGAAGGCCTTTCAATCATTGATGTGAGCAACCCCACATCACCACAGCTTCTAAGTCAGTTTACTGATTATTGCGGCAATTATCAGAGCCTGTATGTTGAAGGAAATACTGCCTACGTTGTTTCACAGAATCTTTACTATCCATACTGTTCTACCGGTTTACTCATAATCGATGTGTCGGATCCGTCAGAGCCCGAGCTTTTAGGCGTTTATTTTACCAACAGTGCAACTGACATTCATGTCAAAGATTCGGTTGCTTATATATCAGGTACTCAGGAAGGCATTACCATGCTTGATGTCAGCGACAGCACATCGCCGAAACTTTTACGCTCGTCCAGCATAACATCGAATGATATTTTTGTCGCAGACTCTAAAGCCTACGTCGCTTCAGGTTCAGAAGGGCTTAACATCATTGATTTAAACGGTGGTGGTTCGCCTCTTCTTATAAGTTCGAATCCTTCCTCCGGGTATGCGCTTGGAATAGATGTATCGGACAGTAAAGCATATGTTTGCGGAGGAGACTCAGGACTAAAGATAATTGATGTCAGCTCCCCTCAACTGCCTCAGTTTCTTGGAAGTGAAGATTCTGTTTATGCGCTTGGTGTGGATATCTCAGATTCAACGGCCTATATTGCCAGCGGTGATGAAGGGATTTCTGTAGTCGATGTGTCAACTCCTTCAAGCCCATCTGTTTTAAGCACGCTTGATACTGATGGTTTTGCCAACGGTATCTTTGTATCAGGCCCGACTGCCTATGTTGCTGATGGCGAAGGAGGACTCGTAATAATAGATGTCAGCACTCCTTCAGGTCCGCAGTTATTAAGCTCTATTGTAACAGACATCTACGCTGTCGATGTGCATGTATCAGGAACTACCGCATATTTGGCAGATATCGATTCATCGGTTATAGCGATAGATGTGAGCAATTTGTCGTCTCCTATAATCTTAGGAGCATATGAAGGGGTTCCTGCAAGAGGGGTATTTGCTGACGGAACTACGCTCTTTATCGCAGCCGGGCATGCAGGGCTTGTCATTGTTGATGTGTCTGAGCCGGCAGCGCCTGAGCTGATAACTTCTATAAACACAGAAGGCAATGCTGATGATGTAATTGTGTCGGAAAATGTCGCATATGTTGCAGATATGGACGGAGGGATAGCTGCGATTGACGTTAAAAAACCGGCATCTCCCAAGCTCCTTGCAGTCTATGATACCGATGGAGATGCCGTTAATGTTTGTGTTGCTGGTTCGAACGTTTTCGTTGCCGATGGAGAGGGAGGAGTTAAGATTTTGGAAGCTGTAAAAAAGAAAAAAAGCAAAAAATCTTATCATTCAGATAATACAGGGAAGAATAAGAATAAAAAATAACAGGAACTGCCTCCACCTGACAGCCTCTGGCTTTCAGCTTTTATAATTCAAATCAGTTTTACACTTGTTTTTCAAAATACTTTTGGTTATAGAAGAAAGTCGCATTTAATTAAATCACTTGGAGAGGTGGCCGAGCCGGCTGAAGGCAGGCGCCTGCTAAGCGTCTGTACCGGGAGACTGGTACCCAGGGTTCGAATCCCTGCCTCTCCGTTGTAATTTTGGTGAATATTCTTTACCAAAGCCAAGGTTTGAGTAGCAGGCGAGGAAGCAGTCGGTGAGCAAAACGGAGCATACTTTCTGTATGTGAGTATTTGCAAACCGGCTGATGACAAAGCATGATGCCAAATCTTGGCTTTGGCTCTGCGCCCATAGCTCAACTGGATAGAGCGACAGACTACGGATCTGTAGGCTGGGGGTTCAAATCCTCCTGGGCGCGTTCCTCTTTTATCAATGATATGAAAAAAAAAATTAAGATTGGTCTTGTTCAAACAAAGTCCGGCAATGATGTTGCGGCAAATCTGAGTAAGGCCATTGTCAAAATAAAGGAAGCCGCAGGAAAAGGTGCAAAGATCATATGCCTGCAGGAGCTTTTTAACACCATTTATTTCCCGCAGGAAGATAAAATCAATGCCGCCAGATTTGCAGAGCCTATTCCCGGGAAAATTACTTCAACGCTTTCTGCTCTGGCAAAGAAGCTTAAAATTGTAATAATCGCCCCTATTTATGAAAAAGGTGCAAACGGAAAATTCTACAACTCTGCCGCTGTCATAGATGCTGACGGAAAAATCATAGGCACATACCGGAAGATCCACATTCCCCATGATCCTCTTTTTTATGAGAAAACATATTTCGAGCCGGGCAATAAGGGCTACGGAGTATTTAAGACAAAGTATGCGACCGTTGGCGTGCTCATCTGTTATGACCAGTGGTTCACCGAGGCAGCGAGAATAACAGCCCTTCAGGGAGCAGAGATTATTTTTTATCCGACAGCTATCGGCTTCATCAGGGGACATAACTCTGCTGACGGCGACTGGCACGATGCATGGGAAACGATACAGCGCGGACACTCAATTGCAAACGGAGTGCATGTAGCGGCGGTGAACCGTGTAGGTACGGAAGGGAGCCTTAAGTTCTGGGGGCAATCCTTCATCTCCGATTCATTCGGCACTGTATTAAAGAGAGGAAGCGCCACAAAGGAAGAGACGATTGTTGTTGAAGTTGACCTTGCAAAAAATAAGCAGATACGTGACGGATGGGGCTTCCTTAAGAACAGGAGGCCTGCGATGTATAAATCTATTGTGAAAAAGATCACAAAGAAGATTAAATGAGGATTCTCTCCAAATGAGTAAAACACCTTCTGAACTTGGCTATCGTATGCCTGCAGAATGGGAAAGACATAGCTCAATATGGCTTTCCTGGCCGCATGACCCGATAACTTTTCCTGACAGGATTGAAAGGGCGGAGGAGATTTATTCACAGATAATCCATGCTATCCATGAGAGCGAGGTAGTAAATCTATTTATAAAAGACAGCTCGATGAAAGAACGCGCAATTGGATTGCTAAAAGAAAAAAAGACAAATCTTGAAAGAATCAACTTCCATATTTATGACTACGCAGATGTCTGGTTTAGAGATTATGGGCCAATTTTTATTGTAAATGACACCGAGAAAAAACTCGCCATGGTTCACTGGCGCTTTGATGCATGGGGTGGAAAATATGAGACATTGATGAAGGACACAGTGATTCCTTCGGTAATAAATAGCGCCATGAAAATCCCATGTTTTACACCCGGCATAACACTTGAAGGCGGTTCCATTGATGTAAATGGCAAAGGAACATTGCTTACAACAGAGCAATGCCTTCTTAACACAAACCGAAACCCCCATCTTTCCCGCAGTGAGATAGAAAAATATCTTAAAGATTATCTAGGCGTAAGGCATGTGATATGGCTCAAGGATGGAATAGTGGGGGATGACACCGACGGGCATATAGATGATATTGCGAGGTTCATTAGCTCTCAGACGGTTGTATACGCCTTCGAAGATGATGAGAATGATGAAAACCATGAACTCCTTAAAAAGAACTTTGAGATCCTCCAGAACTCAACTGATCAGGACGGCAACAAGCTTAAACTTGTGAAGCTCCCCATGCCCGGTTTCATTGGCGACGAAGAGGGAAGGCTTCCGGCAAGCTATGCTAATTTTTATATTGGAAACAAAGTTGTCCTTGTGCCGGTCTTTGGACATGAGAATGATGAAAAAGCGCTTAGGATTTTGCAGGAACTTTTTCCGTTAAGAAAGGTTGTTGGAATCAACTGTCGGGATTTAGTTTACGGACTTGGGACCCTTCATTGTATCAGTCAACAGCAGCCTTAAAGGGGACGCAACCCTTTTTTACTTCTTCACATCAGAAAGCTATAAAAAGGGTTGCGTCCCCTTTAAGATTTAAGATTATAAAAAGGGTTGCGTCCCCTTTAAGATTTAAGATTCTGAGATGCAGACTCTGTTCTTCCCCGTCTCCTTAGCATTATAAAGGGCATCGTCAGCTTTTGTCACAATGTCGCGTATGATGGTGCCGTTCTTTGGGCATGCAGAAACACCAATACTGACAGTCACTGAGAGTTTAAGATCATCGTCAGTCTGAATGATCATCTCGTTGACGTTTTTTCTTATTCTTTCTGCAACGGTAGCAGCCGCATTTGTTGATGTTTCCGGCAGTATGACTGCGAATTCCTCTCCTCCATATCTGAAAGGAAGATCAATATTCCGTATTGATGTTTTGATTGTTTCTGCAACTTTCATAAGAACTGTGTCGCCGACAGGATGTCCATAATTGTCGTTGACTTTTTTAAAGTTATCTATGTCGAGCATCAGCATGGCAAACTTCTGTCCATATCTGTTGAACTTGTTTATCTGCTCTTCCATCCTTGAGTGGAAATGCCTGATAGTATAAACCCCTGTCAGCTCATCAGTTATTGCCATGGTATAGAGGAATGCATTTTCAAATGCAACAGAGGCATGGTTCCTTAAGGCGTTAATGAGCTCCCTGTCAGAATCCCTGAAGTTTTTATCGGTCTTCATGACAACGAGAAGCCCGAGATTCTGGTCCCTTATTCCGAGAGGCAGATAAACGATGTGATTCTCTTCAGTTAAATAAGCGTCGAGAGACCCCTTCTTTTTAAGATTTTTCAGCATCTCATTTGTAAGCCCTTTGAATGGAGGATTTCCATTTGGCTTCAAAGTGTACAGATGATTTTCCGGCGCATCTCCATCTTTATTTTTTATCATGATTTCGAATGTTTCATCTTGTCCGGATTCGGTTACAAGCATGGTAGTGTTGGCTTTTAAAACATCATTTATAAGATCAACGATTATGTACTTGAGTTCTTTAAGGTCTATTGTCTTGCTTAACCGCTCAACGATTGTATAAAGAAGATTAAGCTGCGAAGTCATGCTCTTTATTTCTTCGATATTGGTTCTTATGTCTGCGGACATATTGTTGAAAGCCTCTGAAAGCTCTGCAAGCTCGCCGCGCCCGCTGTATTCAATCCGGGCAGAGTAATTCCCCCGTCTTATTTCGCGTGTGCCGTTTAACAGGTTTGCAATGGGTTTAGTTACGAACTTCTCAGTTACTATGGAAATGATGACAATCATAAAAACAGATGCAATGAGAGCTGAGAAGAGTAATCTTTTCTGAACTGATGATATAAGAGTGAATGTTCTCTCCACGGATTTTTCGGTAAGGAGTATTCCGAGAAATTTGTTTTCAGTGCCGTGGCATTTTGCACATTCTTTCTCGTTCCATATGGGACTCACGCTTCTTAAAAATCGGTTTGCTCCGTCCTTTTGGACAAGGATGGTCTGTGTAGTGGGTTTTATGGAGCCATTGTCCCCATGACAGCCTGCACAGGTTTCATCGCTTTTGGAAATTACGGTCCCCACCTCTTTTTTTATAGACGAATATTTTATTACTCCCTCTTTATTTATGATATTCACCCGCAGGAGCTGGTTATTCTCTACAGACTCCTCAAGGGTTCGTTGCAGAACATCTTCAGAAGTTTTCAGCATCTGGAGTTTGAGGATAGATTTTAAAGTCTCGCTGGTTGCCGAGGCTTCAAGGGAGGAGTCATTAAGCAGAGCGATCTTCTGAAAATATCCGATCCATAACATTGAAGTTATAAGAGACGCTGCGAATATGGCAAAAAGTCCAAAGATAAGTTTGGTTCTAAGACGGTACAGCCATTGCGATCTGTTGTTTATCAAATGTTCTCCCCCAACTTTTTTTCTATTTTACTATTAGACTTAGTCTACTGTCTATCAATCTGTTAAGCAATCTGTCAACCTGCTGCCTTTATTTCTTGACCGGTTAATCTATGGAAGATATAGTGCGCGTTACCATGACAGACGTAACAATGAAAAATTTCATAAGCCTCACAGACGCCGCACATCTTCTTGGTGTCACTAGATTTACCCTGCGCAACATTATCTATGATGGGAATTTCCTCTCAGGTCATTTGATAGACAAAGAACTCTTTTTCAAAAAAGACGAATTTGAGGAAGTTATAGAGAAGATAAAAGAAAAGATTTCTGAATTGGCAGAAAAATAGTTAACTGCACAAAATCCGCTTAAATTTCCCAATGTTGTTTTAGAAAATGATTGTTTTTTTTTAAAATTGTATAATACTTAATAAAGTTGAAGCTCATTCCAATCACTTTATTTAAATAATTAATAATCTTATGATGCTACCAGCCAAAAGATTTGTTTTGTTTATGCTTGTCTTCATCTCTCTTGCATTCAATTCATTTGGAGCAGGTGTTGATATTAAAACCCTAGGATTTTTAGGAGGAAGAAATTATAATGATATTGTAGTTAGCGGCAATTATGCTTATGTTGCCATGTCAAATGGCTTGGTTGTGTTTGATATTTCAAATTCTTCAGTCCCTATCAAGGTTGGAATCTATGGAACCAAAGATGAAGCAACAGGCATTTTTATTTCCGGCACCACAGTATATCTGGCAGCACAGTCAGCAGGGTTAATAATTCTCGATGTGTCCAATCCCTCTTCTCCATCTCTTCTTGGGTCATACGATTCACCGGGGATTGCTGAGGGTGTCTATGTTGTGGCTGCTAAGGCATATTTAGCTGATGGTGAATCAGGTCTTCAGATAATAGATGTGTTTAATTCCTCTTCTCCCTTTTTTCTAGGTTCATATGATACACCCGGTACTGCTAATGGTTTATATGTTTCCGGTACTACGGTCTTTGTGGCTGATAATAATAAAGGTCTTCAGATAATAGATGTATTAAATCCATCTTTGCCAGTGTTGATTGGGTCATACGATACGTCCGGCTATGCTAATGGTGTCTATATTTCAGGCACAACGGCCTATGTAGCTGATAGTTATTCAGGTCTTCAGATAATAGATGCATCAGAACCGTCTTCACCTGTTCTTCTTGGTTCCTACAATACACCTGGTCGTGCTTATGATGTCTATATTGTCGGTACCACGGCATATGTAGCAGATAGTTCTGCAGGCCTTCAGATAATCGATATATCCAATCCATCTTCACCTGTTCTTCTTGGCTCATACGATACGTCCGGCAGTGCTAACGGAGTATATGTCTCCGGAACTACTGCATATGTGGCCGGAGGTTATGGTCTTAAAATATTAGACGTATCAGATGTTTCTCCACCTGCGTTGAGTGGTTCATATAAGTTTAATGCAGAAGATGTATATGTATCGAGTACAACAGCCTATGTGGCTGATTATTTTTCGCTTCAGATAATAGATGTATCAAATCCATCTTTACCTGTTCTTCTTGGTTCCTACAATACATCCGGTTATGCTAATGGTGTCTATATTTCAGGCGCTATAGCATATGTAGCAAATGGTTCTTCAGGTCTTCGGGTAATAGATGTATCAAATCCGTCTTCTCCTGTTCTTCTTGGTTCATACCATGCCTCTGCATCTGATCTTGCTTATGATGTCTATGTGTCCGGGACTATTGCTTATGTGGCAAATGGTTCTTCAGGTCTTCAGGTAATAGATGTATCAAATCCATCTTCTCCTGTTCTTATTGGAATATATAATACATCTGGTAAGGCTTGTGGTGTATATGTTTCCGGTACAACGGCATATGTGGCTGATAGTTATTCAGGTCTTCAGATAATAGATGTATCAGAACCGTCTTCGCCAGTGCTTCTTGGTTCATACGATATAACGGATTCTTGGTCTCGTGGTGTCTATGTATCCGGAACTATGGCATATGTGGTTGGAGGTGATGGTCTTACAATATTAGACGTATCAGATCCGTCATCTCCGGAACTTCTTGGCTCATACTATACATCCGGCAGTGCTAACGGAGTCTATGTTTCCGGCACTATGGCATATATGTCCGGTAGTGATGGTTTCCAGATAATAGATGTATCAGATCCATCCTCTCCGGCTCTTATTTGGATATACGATACATCCAGCGGTGCTAACGGAGGAGTATATATATCCGGAACTACAGCCTATGTCGCTGATTGGGATTCAGGTCTTCAGATAATAGGCTTATCAGGTTTTTCTCCCCCTGTGTTGCTTGGGTCATACAACAGTCCGGAGCCAAGCACTGCCCGGAATGTTTATGTATCCGGAACGACAGCCTATGTGGCTGACGGTGATTCAGGTCTTCAGATAATAGATGTGTCAGAGCCATCTCTTCCTGTTATCGTTGGGTCATACGATACCCCAGGCTATGCACAGGGTGTATATGTTTTCGGAACTACCGCATATGTAGCGGATAACAAATCAGGTCTTCTGGCAATAGACATATCAGTTCCATCTTTGCCGGTTTCGCTTGGAGAATTTGTCACACCTAAAAATGCTTATGGAGTATATGTAAACGGGGAAAAGGCATATGTGACTGATTATAACGGGCTTGATATAATTGATATATCCACGCCTGCTTCCATGGTCTTTCGTAGTTCATATTATGCGCCTAATTACGAGCCTAAAGATTATTTACAATTTTTAGATGTTAAGGTTTCCGGTACAAAAGCATATTTGGTGGATGGTGATTCAGCGCTTCAGATAATAGATGTGTCTGATCCATCATTACCTCTACTTCTCGGTTCGTACTTTGGTCCGCATAGCTCTGCTAAAGCCGTATATGTTGCAGGTAAAAAGGCATATGTAGCTGGTAGCGAAGGTCTTCAGATAGTAGATGTATCAAATTCCTCTTCGCCTGTGTTTCTTGGGGCTTACTATGCCTCAGGTAATCCCAAGGATGTATATGTTTCCGGGACTACGGCATATGTAGCTAATGACAGTGCAGGTCTTCAGATAATAGATGTGTCAGACCCCACTTATCCCAAGTTGCTTGGTTCATACGATACACCAGGCAATGCCCAGAAGATCTTTGTTTCTGGTTCCAAGGTTTATATTGCTGATGGTTCCGGCGGTCTTCGTATAATTAAGGTGTCTAATATAGACAAGAATTTCCCTGACCTTGCTGTAACGAATGTTAAAGCACCAAAGAGCCTAGTGCGGGATAGCAGTTATTCATTGACGGCTATGGTTAAAAATAAAGGGAAAGCCGTTGCTGAAGTTTCTGGTGTTGATTTCTATTTATCTAAGAACAATAACAAAGATCCTGAATCAGTAATTTCAGATATTTGGATTAACTCGAAATCTATTAAGGCAATCAAAAAGGGAAAGTCCACAAAGGTCACCCTGAAATGGAACGTGCCAAAGACTGTGCCCAAAGGAAAATACTATATCAAAGCCTTCTGTGACAGCGGCGGCACCATAGTCGAATCAGACGAGAACAACAACGTCGCCGTGTCAGGGAAGGTTACGGTTAAATAGGATTTCTTCTATCTGTAATAGAAAGGAGATTGTGAAAATTTTTCCAAACAAAAAATTTGTTTTGTTTGTCATTGTCTTCATCGCACTTGCATTCAATTCCTTCGGTGCAGGGGTAAATATTAAATCTTTGGGTTTTTATGGAGGCACAACAGATTATAATGATGTAGTAGTAAGCGGAAGTTATGCCTATGTTGCAACGTCAAATGGTTTGATTGTGTTTAACGTTTCAAATCCGTCCGCTCCCACGAAGGTTGGAACATATGGGACTCAGGATAGAGCAATAAGTGTTTTTGTTTCCAGCAACACGTTATATTTGTTAGGTTCTTCATCAGGGTTGATGATTTTTGATGTATCAGATCCCTCTTCTCCGGTTTTGCTTGGTTCATACGATACACCCGGCTCTGCTCAGGGAGTATATGTTTTGGGGACTAAGGCATATATAGCTGACGGGAGTTCAGGCCTTCAGATAATTGATGTATCAAACCCCTCTTCTCCGTTGCTTCTTGGGACATATGATACTCCTGGTTCTGCATGGGGTGTATATGTTCTTGATACAAGGGCATATGTGGCTGATTATACTTCAGGGCTTCAGATTATAGATGTATCAGTGTCATCTTCTCCTATCCTTGTTGGGACATACGATACGCCGGGGCAAGCCAATAGTGTTTATGTATTAGGGAGCACAGCATATGTAGCTGATGGCACTTCAGGTCTTCAGATAATCGGCATATCAGATATATCTTCTCCGCGCTTTCTTGGTTCATACAATCCTTCTTACTCCACTGCCAGTGAAGTATATGTTTCCGGTACAATGGTATATTTGGCTTATAAAGATTATGAAGACTATTGGGCGCCAAGTCGTCAGATAATAATTGACGTATCAAATCCATATTTGCCTGCTGAAGTTTCATCATACGATACGCCTGGTACAACTTCTGTTGCATATGTGTTGGGAACGACTGTATATGTGGCTTGCGGAGGCGGATATTATAATAGCTCTTCGAGAGGTCTTCAGATAATAGATGTATCCGATGTTTCAAATCCTGTGTTAAGCGGTTCGTACATTGAGCTTCCCGGTAAATCTAATGATGTATATGTTTCCGGTGAAACAGCATATGTGTCTGATGATAAGTTAGGTTTTCAAATAATAGATGTATCAAATCCAACTTCACCGGTGTCACTTGGTAGTATTTATAGCTCAGTTGATGGTGTATCTGTTTCCGCTAATACGGCGTATGTGGTTGGTGATTTTGGTTATGGTCTTAATATAATAGATATGCTGAACCCTGCTTCTCTGGTATTTCGTGGGTCGTATGATATGTCTGTTTCTGATCTATCTGTTTCCGGTAATATAGTTTATGCAGTAGATGGTGAATCAGCTCTTCAGGTAATAGATGTATCAGATCCTTCAACGCCGTTGCCACTCGGTTCATACTTCGGTACTCATAGCTCTGCTCAGGGGCTTTATGTATCAGGTAATATAGCATATGTGTCTGGTTATGGACTTGAGATAATTGATGTATCTAACCCTGCTTCGCTTGTGTTTCAAGGTTCATACGATACAACTGCTTATTTGGGGTATGACGTATTTGTTTCAGGCACGACTGCATATGTGGCTGGTTCTGGAGGTCTTAGGATAATGGATGTATCAGATCCTACTTCAATTGAGTTTCTTGGTTCATATGCCATATCTGGCTGGGCTAATGATATATATGTTTCAGGCACTACTGCCTACGTGGCTGTAGAAGGAGATTATAGTCTTTCAGGTCTTCAGATAATAGACGTATCAGATCCGTCTTCTCCTAAGTTGCTTGGAACATATAATACACCCGGTGATGCACGGAAAGTATTTGTCTCTGGTTCCAAGGTTTATATTGCTGATGGTTCTGGCGGGCTTCGTATAATTAAGGTGTCTAATATAGAGGCAAATTTCCCTGATCTAACTGTAACGAATATTAAAGCTTCAAAGACGCTGAAAAAAGGAAATAGTTATTTCTTAACGGCTACGGTTAAAAATAAAGGCAAAGCCGCGGCAGAAGTTTCTGGTGTTGATTTCTATTTATCCAAGAACAATAACAAAAACCCCGGTTCAGTTAGTTCAGATATTTGGATTAACTCGAAATCTATTAAGGCACTCAAAAAAGGAAAATCTGCAAAGGTCACCCTCAAATGGAAAGTGCCAATGAGTGTGCCAAAAGGAAAATATTATATCAAAGCCTTTTGCGACAGCGGGAGCATCATAGTCGAAGAAAATGAGAACAACAACGTCGGCGTGACAGGGAAGGTTACGGTTAAGTAGAAATCATTATTTCAGCTATATTTTCTGTGTGCATTAATTAACTTATCTCTTTCAGTTCAAACCCATTTTTTATAATCTCTTTTACAAATCCATTATCCTCGGTGAAATCTTCAGGTCTGAACGGATGCACCTCTATTCTTGAATCTGTCTTTAATTGAAAAGGGATTAGCATTTCTCTGTCGTAAAATGGAATGCCCGAAAAATCCGGTGAAACAATGGCGACATCAATATCACTCCATTTGCCTGCATTCCCCCTAACATAAGAACCAAATAGCAGTGCTTTTTCAATCCTGATATTTGCATCTTTTAATGTCTTGAGAAATCCTTCCAACACTTCTACGGCTTTATCTGTGATAGCAGCCATGAATGCATACCCTTTATTTTTGTAAAATATTCTTCTGCAAATTCTATTGTGCATAATTTATAGAAACTGAATTTTTGGTCAGGATATCTTGCCTCAATATTAAAATCGTTTATTTTCATTAATAATTGTTTTTGCTCGTCAGACAAGGGCAAAGCAGTTTGTTCTGCCAGTCTTAATATGTTGTGAATCTTTGGAGGAGAATCCTTATTATCCCGTAGATAAAAAGCCTTGATTGTTTTTTCAATAACTAGATGCCCTAAGAACAGACACCAGTCGTATTTGCCATTTTGGTAGAGTGTCTCTGCAGCTTCAAGGTCATGCGCAGCTGATTGAAGCCAGTATTTGATATTTTGCTCAATATCCATAATCACTTTTAGTAATAATCCTTATTTAATTAATAATATCTTGCTGATTGTTGTTATGTCAAAATCTATTTAAAAATCGAGAAGATAGAGCTTACCTCAATGTGAGGAAATGCGAAGCGACTACTAACGAAGCATCATGTTAAATATTGCATTTGCTAAAAGCGTTCAGCAGCCGTTTACGAAGCTTTGTTACATGTGACCCCTCCCAATAGATGCGCGAACAGGCAGGGCATTTTGTAAAATGAAGAATGTTGTCATAGATATAATCAGGGACTTTGCCATACACATTTTCACGCGATACCGCTTCAACAGGGATGTTGCAGTAAAGGCACCTGCACAGCTTATCAACGTTAACCGTAAGTCTGAACTTTGTGGCAACAGCCCTGAACTGCTTTTCAACAGCATCATCTTCAATAAAGAAAAACTCAGGCGGAGAATATATTTTAAGAAACTTTGTATCCCGTGTGAGGACTATCCTTTTTTCTTCCCTTGCAATCCTTAAGAATGCGCTGAAATCGCTTCCCTTCCGGTAATCTGCATCGAATCCTGCCATGCGGAGCCAGCGCGCAAGTTTGCCAAGCATTGAATCAGCGAGAAATTTCAATTGAACTTCACTATGGTTTGACATAATGTTTCCGCCTTGGATGTCTAATATTCATTCTCTTATTGGAGAAAGCTTTGTCAAGAGGGAGCGGGAAAAAATTTATACTTGCGATAAAATCTCCGGGCATCAGTCCACATGAATTGTTTAACCAGATTCGAAGCGCGGAACATTGTTTTCTTCTTGAATCAGGGATGCCGCACGGGAATCTCTCCAGATATTCCATAATGGGGGCGAACCCTTTTTTTACATTAAAAGGTAAGGGAGGAAGTGCAGGCGCCCCGCTTCATGCGCTGAAAACTTTTTTTAATAAGTACAGAGAGGCGGAAACCATTCCGGGTATTCCATACAATGGCGGCGCCGTAGGTTTTCTGGGATATAACCTAAACTCCACCCTTGAAGAAAAAGTAAAACCCTTTCACCCAGACAGGCCGGTGTTGCCTGACCTTTATTTTATGTTCATGGATAGCGGCGCAGTGTTTGACCATATTAATGACAGTCTCTTTATCTTCGCTCTTCCCATTGTAAGCGCGAAGAGAGCTGAAGAGAAGTTTGATGCCCTGAAAGCCGCTTATGAAAAGGCACTGTCTTTAAAAAGCTGTCTTAAGGCTGAAAATCTTAAGACTAAAAAGATGAGTGGCAAAGGGATTGTTAGAAAAAAATATCTTACAGATAAAAAGGATTATCTTGCTTCAATAAAGAAGGCTAAGAAATATATCAGCGCCGGTGATATCTATGAAGTGAATCTCTCGCACAGGATGGAGATTGAATGCAGTAAAAAACCATGGGATGTTTATTTGTCATTGAGAGCAGGGGACCCGACTCCTTTTGCCGCCTATATGAAATTTGGAAAGCTCACAATAGTTTCCGCATCGCCTGAAAGGTTTCTCTCACTGCGGGGTGATAATCTAGAAACAAGACCTATCAAGGGAACGATGCCGAGAGGAAAGACAATAGCTCAGGACAAAAGGCTAAGTGAGAAGCTTGGCAGCAGTGTGAAGAACCGCGCTGAGAATATAATGATAGTTGATCTTTCCCGCAATGATATCGGAAGGGTCTGTGATTTTGGTTCCGTGAAGGCGGAAAAGCTGATGGAGATTGAAGGTTATTCCAGAGTGTTCCAGATGGTATCAACTATAAGCGGGAAACTTTCAAAAGGTAAGGATGCTTTTGACTGTATCAGGGCATGTTTCCCCGGAGGCTCCATGACAGGCACACCAAAGATAAGGGCAATGCAGATAATAGAAGAGCTTGAGCCGGTGCGCAGAGGGATATATTCAGGGTCGCTGGGATATATTTCTTTTAACGGTGATATGGATTTAAATATTATCATAAGGACTCTTGTTTTCTGGCGCGGAAAAGCATACCTTCAGGTCGGTGGCGCCATAGTCGCTGATTCAAACCCTGAGAAGGAATATATGGAGACGATGTATAAGGCGGAGTCGCTTCTTGAAGCGCTCAAATAAATTTATTATGTCTTGGCAGTCCTGCTCTGGCACTAAACAGCAGGTGCCTGCCGCAGGAACTGCCAAGACAATCATTAACAACGCAGTATGGAGCGACTTATGAAAGTTCTCGTTAGTGAAAAACTTGTTGATGAAAAGAAAGCATTTATACCGATTTCAGACCGCGCGTTCCTCTATGGAGATGCCGTGTTTGAGACAATGCGTTCATATGGCGGCAAAGTGCCTTTTCTTGGACGTCATGTTGAAAGGTTAAATAATTCCCTTAATGGGCTTAAGATAAATTGCAGGGTTTCTGAAAAAACTATCAGTGGGAAAATCATCAGGCTTCTTAAAGCAAACAAGCTCGCTGATGCCTGCATAAAGATAATGATAACAAGGGGAGATTCAGAGGGCGGGGTTGCTGTGACAGGAAAAGAAGTTCCCCGTATTGTCATTACTGCTTCAGCTTCCAGATTCTATCCTGAAAAGTTCTACAGCGATGGAATGAGCGCAGTTGTGGTTAATACAATGAAAGTCCCGTCAGTCTGCCTTGATTCAGGATTTAAGACCCATAATTATCTTAACAATATTGCTGCAAGACTTGAAGCATCTGCTAAATGTGCTGATGAGGCGATCATGTTAAATATCAAAGAGTATCTTTGTGAGACATCTGTGGGGAATCTTTTCTTTGTGAAAAAAGGGATTCTCTACACACCGTCTCTTGACTGCGATATCCTGCCGGGGATTACGCGGGAAGCGGTGATAGATGCGGCAGAGAAACTCGGGATTAAAGTAAAAGAGGGGAAATACCGGATTGGCAGCCTGAATAACGCAGAGGAATGCTTCATGACAAACAGTATTGCAGAAATTATGCCAATAACGAAAATTGACGGTAAAAAAACCGGCGACGGCAAGCCGGGGACGATAACTCAATCACTCCACAAAGCCTATCTTGATGGTTTGATATTTGGATTTTAAGTTGGAATTAGAACTTGCTTATACTATAATATAAAATATGGACATATTTAAGAAACCATATCTTTTCTGGGATATTGATTATAAAAAAACTGATTTAATAAAAAACAAAGATTTTATTGTAGGGAGAATTTTGTCCCGGGGAGATGTTGATGATTTCCGCTGGGCAGTGAAATTCTACGGGAATGAAGAAGTAAGGAATATTTTCCTGAAAAAGATGTCAAGACTGGACGCCAAATCCAGTAATTTTTTTTGTGTTTATTTTAATATTAAAAAACCTGAATGCACACCGAAGCAATCAATCAAAAAACAAAGCGCGTCCTGGAGAATATAGGCTCACACAGCTTTATTCTTGGTTTTTATCTGGCTGGTGGGACATCTCTGGCGATTCAAATGGGGCACAGAAAATCGCTTGATCTGGATTTTTTTTCGAACCATTCTTTTTCAGCGGCTGACATCAAAAGAGAATTATCAGCCTCCGGCAAATATCTGATGAGCTATGAGGATGAAAAAACTTTGGATGGGGTTTTAGACGGAGTTAAAATCAGTTTTTTCCGTTACGACTACGAGAGCCTTTATCCTCTGGTTGATTTCGGGAAAATAAAATTAGCGGATATACGGGATATCGCGGCTATGAAAATAGCTGCAATTTCTTCACGAGGCAGCAAAAAAGATTTTATTGATCTTTATTTTCTGCTGAAAAAATATTCTTTGGAAGAGATGCTTGGATTTTTTGAAAAAAAATATAGCGGGATAAAATATAACAAGATGCATATTTTAAAAAGTCTGGTTTTTTTTGATGATGCTGAGGAAGAACCAATGCCTGTTATGCTAAAATCTGCAACATGGGATAATGTTAAGAAAAAAATAATAAGCGAAGCCAAGCGATTTCCGGATAAGAAAACAAAGATGTAACTTCAAAGTGGCATTTCCCTATTTTATCTTCCAGTCTTTAAGCATAATAATCAATTATACTATACAGAATTTATATGATATTTCATTTTTCAACATTTTGCAGATTTTATTGCCTATTGTTAACGAGTTTAAATAAACAAATTTTTCAATAAATTCTGCTTGACAACATCTGATTATTGATACTATATAGCGAGTTTTACTTGAGGAATCAGACAGGTGGAGTGTGTGATGCCGATGTAGCTCAATGGCAGAGCAGCTGATTTGTAATCAGCAGGTTGGAGGTTCAAGTCCTCTCATCGGCTTGAACTAACCGAGCTCCATGCCAAAGTATGAAGCCATCTAAAGTAAATTTTCTGTCTGGTAAGGGGAGGTTGCCGAGCGGCCAAAGGCAGCAGACTGTAAATCTGCCGGCGAAGTCCTTCGGAGGTTCGAATCCTCCCCTCCCCATTACAAAAGAAAACGAAGAAGTGATTTTCTGATTCTTTTTAAATTTGATTTAAAGAAGTTTTTGGTTTTGCGGGAATAGCTCAGTTGGCTAGAGCATCAGCCTTCCAAGTTGAGGGTCGCGGGTTCGAATCCCGTTTCCCGCTTTCGGAGAAGGATGATTTTTATGAGGTGCCCACGTAGCTCAGGTGGTGGAGCACTTCCTTGGTAAGGAAGAGGTCACCGGTTCAAGTCCGGTCGTGGGCTTGATAAAGAAACGGATTTCATAAAATAGAATTTTTTAGGAGGGAGGGAGAGATGGGAAAAGAGAAATTTGAGCGTACGAAGCCGCATTTGAATGTGGGTACGATAGGACATATAGATCATGGTAAGACGACATTGACGAGTGCGATAACTAAGGTGCTGAGCGTAAAGGGTGGAGGCAGCTACGTTCCCTTTGATCAGATAGACAAGGCCCCGGAAGAGAGGGAGCGCGGAATAACGATCGCTACAGCACACGTTGAGTACCAGACAGACAATCGCCACTATGCACATGTTGACTGCCCCGGTCATGCAGATTACGTAAAGAACATGATAACAGGAGCAGCCCAGATGGAT
>JACRJM010000013.1 GCA_016219965.1 Candidatus Schekmanbacteria bacterium | reverse complement strand
CCTGCATCATCTTTACTTTTTCCTCTGGCATGTAGGGTGACATCTTCTTCATCATCTCTTCTGCTCTGATGATTCCGAGCGGAATCCCTACGATAAGCATGATTACACCTGAATAGATAAATATGTTTTTTCTTTTCATAATATTCACCTCCTTTGTGGTTTATTGGTGATATAAGGATAACATCCCATGCATCTTTAAATCTGTAAGGCAGCTTACATTTATTAAAGATATTTGATGAGACCGTTCTTATTCCGGATGATGATCTCCTTCCGGTTGAATTCTATCAACCCCTTGTCCCGGAACTCTCTAAGGGTGAGACTGACTGTTTCCCGTGTTGAGGCTATAAGGTTTGCGAGCTCCTGATGGGTCAGCCTGGCCTTAAGGCGAATTCCCATATTATCAATGTGGCCAGCTTCATTACTCAGATCGAGTAGTATGTGTGCAAGGCGTGAAGGAACATCCTTGTATAGTAGATTTTCAATGCGGTTTTCGATCCTTTTAAGACGCAGCCCGATCAACTTTGTTAATTTGATAGGTATGTCCGGTTTAGTCCTGAGGAATTTCTCAAAGTCTTCCTTTCGGATAACACATATATTGGAGTCATCCATTGCAGATGCCATGGTGTCTCTGCTGGTATTTTCCAGGGCATCTATTTCCTCGAAAATCTCTCCGGGCTCTAAGATGACCAGTGTAAGCTCACGACCATCTTCCATTAGCCTCGAAATCTTAATCCGCCCCTCTTTAAGAATGTAAACAGAATTGCCAGGTTCACCGGGGATATAGACAATCTGTCGCTTCCGGACAGATTCCATTCTGGTCATAGCCTCCATGGTCTTCAACTCTTCATCAGAAAGGTCAGAGAACAATTTGATCTGTTTTAGATACCAGTACTTGCTTGGAGTGATATTTCGCACAGGCGCTTCCTCCTCACCCGGTCTTAGGACGTCCATCAGGTAAAACATAGAACGACCGGTGGAAAAGTTAAATAATCACCATGCCGCATCTAAGTCCTACTTCACGGGCCGCTCGATCAATTCGACCTCGTACTTATCCGGGGCCTCGATAAAACAGAGACGGCTGCCTGACGAGGTCACTGTCGGGCCATCTGTAATCAGGACTCCCTTCTCCTTAAAGTGCAGGATCATCTGATCAAGGTCATCCACTTCGAAGGCCAGATGCACAAGGTCCTCCGGCACCTCGACTTTTCCGCCAGGAGGAAATGAACATATCTCGATCACCTCATCACTGTTTGGAACAGACAGAAAGACTAGCTCTGATCCGCGTGGGGAACGCTTGCGATTCTCGACCGTCAGTCCCAGGACATCCACGTAGAAACGCAATGTCTCTTCCATGTCATTGACGCGCATCCGCGTGTGGAGCAGTTTTTTAATCATGCGTATAATACTAACACGTTAAACTGACATCTTCAATCTTAACAAACACACAAAGCTAACGTCCCGTTGACACCCAGAAATCATCCTGTTACCATACCCTCGAAAAAGCAGATTCCAGGCGACGGCTGAATGGAAAGCGTTCATTATTGTATAAGGAGTTAAACATGGATCTGTGTCCCTGCGGTTCTAATATCGCATATGCTGAATGCTGCCGGCCTTTGATAAAGGCAGAGCGGCCTGTATTAACCGCTGAACAACTTATGAGGTCCCGGTACAGCGCATACGTCAAAAAAGAGATGGGGTATATCTATACGTCTCTCCATCCGGATTTCCGTTCGGACTATGACGAAAAAAGCACCCGGGACTGGGCAGAAAGCGCAGAGTGGCATGCCTTTGAGATCCTGGACACGAAGAAAGGCGGACCCGGAGATGATGACGGCCAGGTTGAATTTATCGCAACCTTTACAGATCAGGGGATAAATAAAGAACACCGGGAATTGTCATCGTTCAAGAAGCAGGAGGGGATATGGTACTTTACCACAGGGAAAATCCAGGGGCCAAAACCTGTTGTCCGGACAACGCCCAAAACCGGACGCAATGACCCCTGCGAGTGCGGCAGCGGAAAGAAATTCAAAAAATGCTGTGGCCAGTGACCCGGCTGGTATTGGCAGGGAATAGATGCTTAGAGATTTTTTATGCTGAAGCTAACTGATTTTTCAAGATGTGACCCATTGTATTTTTTCAGGTGTCCGCAATAGCGGGGGAAGATCAGGGGTATTTCCTGAATTTAATAATAAGCGGTTTGCGGATACCTGTTGAAAAAGACGGGATTGATGAATATCTAAAGGCCGCTTCACAAAGGCTGAACATCAGCGAATCAGATGTTAAATTAGTTAAAATTCTGCATAAATCACTTGATACGAACAATAAGGATCAGTTCTACTACGAAGTTTCAATAGTTGTCACTACTCCTGATATCTTCGACAACAAGGAGAACCTCCCTGTATACCCCATATACACTGAAGAGATAAAGGCAGACAGGAACCCCAAAAACATCAAAGAGAGGCCTGTAATAGCAGGTTTCGGTCCTGCCGGAATGTTCGCAGCCCTTGAGCTTATTGCTTATGGTATTAAACCTCTGATATTTGAAAGGGGTAAAAAAATAGAAGAGCGCTCCATTGATGTCCAAAGATTTATCAAAGAAAGGGTGTTAGACCCTGAATCAAATATTCAGTTTGGTGAAGGGGGCGCCGGTTCATACTCGGATGGTAAGCTGTTTTCCAGGACAAAAAATTCGAAACATATAAACAGGGTGCTGGATACATTTATAAAATTTGGCGCCCCTGAAGAGATAGGGTATATCAGCAAACCCCATGTCGGTACGGACATCTTGTGCAGAATAGTTCGTAATATAAGGAGCTATATCCTTGAAAGAGGCGGAGAGATACATTATGGTTCAAAAGTAACTGATATCCTTATATCAGGTGATAAAGTCTCAGGCGTGGTAATAAACGGGGAGAAGGAGTATAGTTCTTCAACCCTCTATCTTGCGGTGGGACATTCTGCGCGGGACTCATTTGAGATGTTTCACAAAAAAGGTATAGCTATTGAGCAGAAGCCAATTTTAGTTGGAGTACGGGTAGAGCATCCTGCTGAAATTATCAATCTTATAAGGTATGGCAATAAGTACAAGAAGTTCCCTGGTATAGGGGCTGCGACCTATTCATTTAACTACACCAATCGAAAAGCAGGGCGGGGGGTGTACACATTCTGCATGTGCCCCGGAGGTGAGGTAATAAATGCCTCTTCTGAAAATGGTATGCTGGTTGTAAACGGCATGAGCTACTCGGGCAGGTCTTCAGAATTCTCAAATTCAGCCCTTGTTGTAACCTGTCATACGGATGATTATAAATCAATCGCCCCATTGGCCGGTATTGAGTTCCAGAAGGATATAGAGCAAAAGGCCTTTAATGCAGGAGGAGGAAGATGGGAAGTCCCTGCGCAGAATCTAATAGATTTTTTATCCGGCAAGACCTCTGTTAACTTAAATAATAATTCGTTTAAGATGGGGGCCGCATCTGCTGATATGAATGAAATCTTTCCTGACTTTATAACCGTGGCGCTTTTAAACGCATTCAAGAGTTGGGAAAGGGATTATCCTTTGTTTGTTTCAGACCATGCGATATTGTTAGGTGCAGAGACGAGAACTTCCTCCCCTGTAAGAATTAAACGCACGGGAAAATATGAATCAGTAAATATAAAAAACCTCTACCCGATAGGTGAAGGTTCAGGGTACACAGGCGGTATAACGAGTTCGGCAGCGGATGCTATAAAGGCTGTGGAGGCAAGTCTGTAAACTATATTAAGGCTCACCTATATTATCGTTATAATAATATAAGGGCAAATTTGCCTGTCAATCAATGGTTATGCCACAACAAAAGATATATCTACACTCGGTGAAACATGATATGCTAAAATAAAACAATATTTATGTGGGGGTAAACATGATAAAGACCAATGAACTTTTTGACGAAGCAGTTTCGCTACCAGTCGAGATAAGGGCGCAACTTGTAGATAAACTTCTCCGAAGCCTTCATCCCATTCAGAAAGAAATAGACGAATTGTGGGCAGCGGAGGCAGAAAAGAGGGTTGAAGAAATAAAAAGTGGTAAAGTAAAAACGATACCAGGTGATGAAGTATTTAAGAAAATATTTGGCAGGTAAATCTCTTGAATTATTCTTTCCATCCCGATGTCGAAAAGGAGTTAACTGAGGCTATCGCTTATTATAACGAATGCCAAAATGGCCTCGGATTGGAATTCGCAAAAGAAGTCTACTTAGCAATTCAAAATATTCTTTCGTTTCCTCTTGCCTGGGCTCCACTTTCTGCAAATACCAGAAGATGTTTTACAAATCGTTTCCCTTACGGGGTTATATACCAAGTTACAAGTGAAGAGGTATTTATAATGGCTGTGATGCATCTCAACAGAGAACCCAACTATTGGAAAAAGAGGGAAAAGAAGGCATAACAAATCACTCCAGCGAACTAGGTAAAACCCCGCCGCTGATTTAGAGTGAGAAACGCCTCGATCCTGCGTTCTCCATTCGCCAGGTCTTTACGTGACTTCATCCGATGAAAAGCAATGTATCGTTTGATCAAGTTGATGTAAGTCCGTTCGGTATGGATGGAGTAATGGTGCAGGCGCATTATGCTGCGGACCTGGTCAAGTATTTTTGGCTTTTGGTCTTGACTCTGCATGTGTAAAACCTTTATATTATCGTTATCAAGGCATAATGCCTTGATATTGGCATCGGGCAAAACTGCACTAAAAGCATGCCAATATAGTAATATCAGGGCAAATTTGCCTGTCAATCAATGGTGATGAACTCGTAAAAAGTCGGACAATGCCCAATTTGTCATGCTGAACTTGTTTCAGCATCTAATAAAATTACTAAGTTACGAGACCCTGAAACAAGTTCAGGGTGACAATAATGACTTTTTACGAAGTCATCAATGGTTAGCTGAAAAGAAAATGAGAAAATACGAATTGCCGACATTCCTTAAAGGGAAGATCACCCAGGCACATTACGAACTTTGGCTGCATAGAAAGGCTGCATCGCATGTAAGACGGGATAGGGGGCGAGGAAACACTGAAGCCACAACCGAATAATATAAAATCGAGATCCATAATGCGGTCAATGAGTCGAAGGGCAACGACGTCTATACTGGGGAAGAGTTAGAATGGCATCTATTAAGTAAATACGATAATAACGAATCCAAGGAACAGGGGAGGCAGTACAAGAAGAAGTTCGCCCTCCTTCCATCAGCCGATCACGTTGGCGATGGAAAAGGCAAAGCAGAATTTAAGATATGCTCTTGGAGAACTAATGATGCAAAGAACGACCTGTCCTATAAAGAATTCGTGGATTTGTGCAAGAAAGTAGTAAAAACAGCTAACAAATAGCTCCACCGGACGTGGCAAAACGGCGCGCCACGCTGGTGAGCATCGTGTTGTACGCAAAAATAAATTGAAAATCAATGGCACTAATGATAGTAGTTCGCCATTATCCGAGAACTTACAATGAGAACTAAAATATTCATAAGCTACTCTCACAGCGACAAGTTATTTGTTGACTGGCTGACGCGTAAACTTAATGAGAGCAATATTAATACTTGGTATGACTCAAATGAAATAAAGCTCGGCGACAGCATAAAACAGAGAATTAAAGAAGGACTTGAAGCCAGTAGCAGCATAATAGTTGTTTTTAGTAAGAACTCGTCAAAATCAGAATGGGTTAGACATGAGTTTAATTCCGCCTTACTACATAATTCGATTACAAAAGGTATCAGAATTATCATACTAAAAATCGATGATGTAGTCATTCCAACAGATATTGCAGGTTACTTATATATTGACTTATCAAAGGATAGAGAGAAAGGTTTAGAATATCTGATTAAAGAAATAAAATTAGCCCCAGTAGCAACTTATTCTAAACTAGATTGGAAAAAACTTAATTATAAGGATTTCGAGAACTTAATTTACGAGTTGCTTACTAAAGAAGGTTTTGCAATTTCAAGAACTCCTAAAACTCGCGATGGCGGCTTTGACTTTGTTGCTACAATTCCCAATAAGTTTGAGTCTAATGATAAAATTCTAATTGAAACAAAATTTTACAATAATCAAAAGATATCTATTGATATTTTACGTCAGCTTTACTCTCTGTCTTTATCTGAGAAAGCAGATAAGGTATTCCTTGTAACTAACTCAGAACTGACCAACAGCTCAAGAGATTTTCTTTCTCATTCAGCTACTAATATTGTTGTTTGGGAAGAACAAAAGTTACTTAACAAATTATATACGTCTCCAGACATACTTGAAAAATATTTTTCAATAAAACCATTAAAAGAACCAAGGCAAGTGAAACTTATCGATAAGGAGTTTAGCAACATCCAACAGTTAATACAGGAACTCGATAATTGCTCCGAAGGAGAAAAAGGATGGAAGCAATACGAGGACATTTGCGTTAAGATATTAACACAATTATTTGTGCCTCCCCTCGGTACACCTAAACTTCAATCACGAAGACAATCAGGAATTGACATAAGAGATGCAATATTTCCGAATAGAAGTAAGGAAGAGAATTGGAGATTTATACGCGAGGATTATGACGCCAAATATATCGTGGTCGAGTTCAATAATTATTCAGAGAAGGGTAGTGATATAGACAAACAAACTATTCTACAAATCAGTGATTATTTAAAGAAGACCATTGGACGCTTTGGTATTATTTGTAGCAGAAAACTGCCTAATAATAGTGGGATAGAAAAAAGAAAGGATACATTCATAGAACAGAACAAGCTAGTGCTTTTTGTTTCCAATGATCACTTAAAAGAAATGCTGAGACGGAAATATAAAAAACTCGATCCTTCTGACGTAATAATTGATTTAATCGATGATTTTAATTTGAGCTTTTGATAATGCTAAGAAATGACTGCGAGGGAGACGTCAACTGCAAAATTGAGAAAATAAGACAGCGTACAACAAAGCCATCGAGCCGACCGGGATTAGCCTCTGGTGGTTTTTATTCAAGGAGGAGGAATTTAGGGACACATCCCATTTAATTGACAAAAAGACAACTATACTTTAGTACCCCAACATGCCACGGATAGCACGAGCAGTTGCATTAGAATTTCCCCCATCATGTTGTTCAAAGAGGCAACAACAGAGAAAGAGTTTTTATTAACGAGGGGGATAAAAAGAAATATCTGTCACTCCTCAAAGAATATTCAGGTAAATGGGATACATACATCCTTGCCTACTGTCTTATGAGTAATCATGTGCATTTTCTGACAAGGCCGATAAAAAATGAGTCGTTATACAAAATGATGCAGGGTATAACCCTTTGCTATACTCAATACTTCAACAGGACATACAAGAGGACAGGCAGGTTATGGGAGAGCAGATATCATTCATGTGTAGTGGATAAGGAAAAGTATTTATGGGCAGTGGCAAGATACATAGAACAAAATCCTGTGAGGGCGAACTCACCAGCGTTTTTCACGAATGCCCTTCGGTGCGGCGCGAGCTGGCTGTCAAGGTGGTGGACATCTTCGGCAACGACACGATGACCATTGTCGAAGTTACAGTGGGAGGGAAGAAATAATGGCGAAGATCAAAGTTAAAGGCACCGAAATCTCAATAATCACGGTAAATAACGATGACTATATCTCTTTAACCGATATGCTAAAAGCAAAAGACGGAGAGTTTTTTATTTCAGATTGGTTAAGAAATAGAAATACTGTTGAATTTCTGGGTGTTTGGGAAAGAATTTATAATCCTACTTTTAATTATGGCGAATTTGCCATAATTAAAAGTCAGGCGGGTTTAAACAGTTACAAGCTCAGCGTTAAAGAGTGGACTGAAAAAACAAATGCTATTGGATTGAAGGCTACAGCGGGGAGATACGGCGGTACTTACGCACACAAAGACATTGCTTTTGAATTCGGCATGTGGATCAGTGCTGAATTTAAAATTTATCTCATAAAAGAATTTCAGCGATTAAAGGACGAAGAGCACAAGCAGCTCGGCTGGGATATCCGGCGGAATCTGACAAAAATCAACTACCGGATTCATACCGACGCCGTCAAAGAGAACTTGATCCCGCCGAAACTCACTCCGCAACAGACAAATCTGATTTACGCCTCGGAAGCGGATGTCCTGAACATGGCTCTATTCGGCATGACCGCCAGGCAATGGCGTGACAGCCATCCGGGCGATAAGGGCAATATTCGAGACTACGCGAATATGTCACAACTTGTTTGCCTCTCCAATCTGGAAAATCTAAATGCCCTTTTCATCCAGGAAAAGACGTCACAGGCAGAGCGGCTCAGCAAGTTGAACCAGATTGCAATCCAGCAGATGAGACTTCTGACGAACGACACAGGAATCAAGCGCCTTGAAGCGGGGGACAAATAATGGCGCTCCATCCCAACTTCACCGAATCGCCCTATGCCATCCTTGACCCGGCACTCCGCTGGTGGTTGAGGTTGATAAGGAGAACGAGAAGCAATACATCGACGCGCTGGATGTGGGCGCTCAAGGGCATCAACGCGCGGCCTATCTACAGTTTAGCGAAGCGCAACAGCGTTTATTATATTAGGGACACATCCCATTTTAATTGATAAAAAGACTACCGTACTTTAGTATTCCAACATATCAAGGATAGCACGAGCAGTTGCATTAGAATTTCCCCATCATAAGGTTTTTATTATTGTTATTTTCGGGCATCTAATTTCTCATTCGGAAACATTGTCCTGATAAGTTTTCTAACTTCTTTTAAATCTTTTTTAACATCTTCACAGGTAATATCTAACACGCCGAGAGGGGGATATCTGTCTGCAAAATAATATCCTGACACACGTCTTCAACGTTCACAATCTTTTTATCTTTCTTTATAAAATCATCCCGGATTCTAAAATCTGCCGAACAAATTGATCTCCTGCTTTTTTCCTCTTTTCCAGTTCCATGTGTGTTAAGACAATAGGGGAGACAGGAAATCCATTTCGCAAATCCCGTATAAGACGCTTAACAGTTGCCATTCTCTCAAAAAATCTCTCTTTTGTAGATGCAATAATAAACAGGTCAACATCGCTGTCTTTTGTAGCTTTGCCTGTGGCATAAGAACCAAATAGGATGACTTCCTGTGCGTGATACTCCTTCTTTAATCGCTTACTGATCTCTCTTAATCTTGCATAAATTTCTTTGTTCATCTCACCCTCCCACTATCAAGATGATGCGGATTTAGTTAATATCAGTGAGGATAACATCATCAACAATATCGCCAAATTCAATCTCAGATATCTCTTTAAGTCGTCCTGTGTTAATGATCATTGCATCTCGCGAAGAAGTCTTTCGATCTCTTCTTTTTTGAATTCAAGATGGTCTAATTTTTGAAAATCAGCTAAAGAGTCTTTTTCTTCTATCTTCCCTTCTTTGTATAAGGTTTCAAATTCTTCTACTGATGATATTTTGTATTTGCCGGTTATTCTGTAAATTTCTGATTTTATTTCTCTCAGTCTTTTCTCCAGAAAATACTTTAATCCTTCTTTTAAGATTTCCTCTTTGGAAAGGTTAAAGTCTCTTGATAAAATCTCAAGGGTCTTATCAACTGTTATTTGCATTTAGCGCCTCCTCCATCGATCAGACGTTGATGTCTCAAAGTATTTTTGCTTCTCTGTATTTTTTTCATGCCGTATCAGATTATTTTTCCTAACCCTTGCGATAGCTGCAAATAAATTATGCAATTATCGTTTTAATCATCTTGCCATTCGATCTGTAGTATTTGCATGAACTATAGCCCCCTGGCTTACCTGCGGCATTTTGCCGGCAGATTGAATACTCACGATTTACCCTCCTGCCTTGATAGGTTCAAGGCTACCATTTCCGTCTTGGATTTGCATCATTTTTGTCGTGTCGAATGCTGGGGGCCTGGTCAAGCATCTTTTGTTTTTGGTCTTGACTCTGCATATGTAAGTCCTTTATATTATCGTTATCAAGGCATAATGCCTTGATATTGGCATCGGTTAAAACTACCCGAAAACCATGCCAATATAATAAGATCAGGGCAAAGTTGCATGGGAATCAATGGTTAGCTGCATAAGAAAGACATGAGCATAGAGTACAAAGTGAACGCGCCGGTAACAGCAGATCAATTCATCGAACTGCTGCGCGAATCAACACTTGGCGAACGCAGGCCAATTGATGATCGGGAGTGCATGGAAGGAATGGTAAAAAATTCCAATCTAATGGTTACGGCCTGGAATGATGGAAAACTGATAGGCATTGCGCGCTCAATGACGGACTTTCATTATGCCTGTTATCTTTCTGATCTTGCAGTTCACAGGGAATATCAGAAAAGAGGCATTGGTAAGAGG
>JACRJM010000012.1 GCA_016219965.1 Candidatus Schekmanbacteria bacterium | reverse complement strand
TGAAACTAATACACCAGGCCATAATGACGTTAATGACCTGATCAAAACCGGCATAACATTTTTAGAAAAATTAGGGACTTCCCTTTCAGACGGCAAATCACTCCAGCCTCTCATATCCACTTTTGTTGAAAAAGACAAAGACACAGGAAAAACCTTCTTAAAAATACCCGTGCCTGATGAAGATATTATCAATAAGGCAGTGAGCATATTCAGCGGGCTACTGCAGGGGTTGAAAAAGTAAGTAACTCCTCCTGTTGCATATTATCCATACACCAAAAGATTTAAAGCACCAATCAAACAAGGAATTTTTTAATTTAGTGAAAACAAGATTGATAAAATATTTGTGGTGTGTTAATGATATAAGTGTAAGGAGGTACAGTTGAAAACATTAGCTATAAAATATCCTGAGTCAATCCTTGCGTTGCTCAACCTCAGTCCCGAGATGTTTGAGCAGGAGGCAAAGAACGCGCTTGCTGTGAAGCTCTACGAGATGGGTAGATTGACATCAGGGCAGGCAGCAGCCCTGATTGGCATATCACGTGTTGCTTTTCTCCTGAGTTGCTCACGCTATGGCGCTGCTACTGTTGATTGGGATAATGAGGAACTCGAAGCTGAGTTTGAGGATATGGAGTTATGATGGGACGCCTTTTGTCAAACACGGGACCTGTTATTGCCCTTGCCCTTATTGATCGCATAGACATCCTTCAAAAGCTCTTTCAGCAGGTTTCCATTCCCGAAGCCGTCCACAAAGAGCTGCTTGAAGGTGGCAGCTCCGGACATGGTCTGTCAGCGTACAATAAGGCGACTTGGATTCAGGTGTTGTCTTTATCAAGTGCCTTGGACCCTTTACTTCAAACAGTTCTGGATTACGGAGAGGCATCTGTTATTCAGCTCGCTCGTGAGATAAAAGCTGACTATGTTTTGATAGATGAACGGAAAGGGAGGAAGATCGCCCGTGAAATTTTTAGTCTTAAGGTAATCGGCACTGCGCGTATCCTTGTAGAGGCTAAGAGAACAGGTATCATTGACAGTGTCGGGGATGCTCTTAACCTAATGAGGGACAGCGGCTACCGTTTGCATGATAATATTATTCGCTACGCACTAAAGGAATCCAAGGAGCTTTAACAACAGGCTGCTCGTCACACTATACACTGCTCCTGCATACCCAGCAAAATGTTCTGACCAAAACCGGTATCTCTTTTTAAGAAAAGTTAAGCAATCCCCTTTCGGACGGCAAATCCCTCCAGCCTCTCATATCCTCCTTTGTTGGAAAAGACAAAGATACAGGGAATACATTTTTAAAAATACCTGTGCCTGATGAAGACATTATTAACAAGGCAGTGAGTATATTCAGCGGGTTACTGCAGGGGTTGAAAAAGTAGGAATGATTATAGGTGCTTCTGGCTTATGCAAAACATGATTTACCGGACGATTTTTTCGGGAGGGCAGAAGAGGCACGGCGGCTTAATACTATGAAGGAATCAATTTCTGAAGTTGCTTCAGCCTTAAAAACACTGAAGAGGCTTGAGGCCTGGTCCCCTGATGTAAAAGCAACTGATGAGTTTCTTGCTCCTCTGTTCGATAAGTATTTTGAAAAATTAGATTTACCGAACCTCCTAAAGAAATCCGATTATCATATACTCGCCAGCCTGGTTCCAAAAAATAAGATTGACCCTGAGATCATAGACAAACTTGATGCTATTGTTGAAACAGCTAAAAACGCAAAGCCAAGGGTGGATTGATATGGAAAAGAAAAAAAATGACTGAGGATAGGTAACGGAGTCCTTGATTATTGAATTAACATATAGCCCCACCAATGCCCTTACGTCAATTGTCAATGCCTGACACGCTTTACGCTCCTTACTTTTGTTGCTTCAGGTAAGAACAAAATATCCATTGACTCATAAATCTCATACTGCTATTCTGGCCTGGAAAGAACAAATTTCTATCACGTCTCCCCTGCCGTTTATCGCTGGGAATGAACAGAAGACCTAATCAGGCAAGAGATGAAAAAGAGGTTATTTTCTGATATTTATCAAAGGTAGAGATGACTCAAGGAGAGACAGAGATATTCAGAGTTTCATTAAGACCATCAGGGAATCATACATCTATAAACGCTTTACCAACCCGGATGGATTGAAGGCATATGTACTTAGCAGTCTTATATCTTATCTTGACGGTAAGGGAAAGTTAAGCAAGGTGCCTTTTGACGAGACAATATGCAGGGAGGCAGGGTATGAGAACATTGATGAAAGAGAGGTAAAGGACTTCCTAAGAAACAGGGCGATTAAGATCAAGGTTGACATACCAAAACTTCCTGTAAAAGATTTTCTTGTAAATACCTTAAAGGTGGTAAAGAGAGACGATGGCAAATTAATGCCTACCCATGCCGGGTTACTCTTCTTTGGTAAGGACCCATCTGAATATATCCCGCAAAATGAAATAAGGATTGCCAGATTCAGGGGTGTTACAAGAATAGAATTTATTGACTCAAAAGAGATAAAAGGGCCTTTCTATAAGATGCTTGATGATGTAGAGGCATTTTTCAAGAGGAATACACGATTGGCCGGCAAAATAGTAGAATTCAAGCGGGTTGATATACCGGAGTATCCCTATGAAGCAATAAGAGAAGCGGTTATCAATGCCATAGCCCACAGGGATTATACCCGCCACGGGGCGCCAATTATAATTTCTATCTTTGATGACAGGGTGGAGATTAGCAATCCCGGTGGTCTTCTGCCAGGTGTTAACATTCGAAGGATGGAAGGCCATCATATCACGAGAAACGAGATAATCTGTAGTATTTTTCACGAAACAAAAGACATGGAGAAATTCGGTACCGGCATTGGTAAGATGAAAAGGCTGATGATGGAACATGGCCTGACTAAACCTGAATTCTTAGAAGAGGGCGATTTTTTTGTGGTAAAATTTTATGGTCCAGGAGATAAGATTCTGGATTCAGTTTCGAGCATGCCAGAGGAGAGGCAAATAGATTTAAAAAAATTGGGGTTGAATAACAGGCAGATAGAAGCGCTGAGACTGATGGTGAATGAAAATATAAAGATAACTACAAAAGAATATTGCCAACGATTTAATGTTTCTCGGAATACTGCGTACTTGGATCTAAGTGAGCTGGTTAAGAAACATATGACCTTAGCAAAAGGACAAGGAAGGTCGATATATTATGTTGCCAAATAAACTCTATCGAGCGGATATTGAAAGAATCGAGCTATTATTCGAGCGATTGACAAACCGAGCGTTTAAGAAATATTTCGAGCGAAAAGTCGAGCGAATGTTGAGGTCTTTAATAGCTATTATCCCCTTGAAAAGGCGAACATCTGCTCACACCAAATGATAACCTTAACTCCCATAATTCCCCATAATTCCAATTGACACCAAAATCACTTCTTGCTATTTTACTCTGACGTTAGCAGTAAAGTGCTCCCCATTGTCAAGACAAAAAAATGGG
>JACRJM010000011.1 GCA_016219965.1 Candidatus Schekmanbacteria bacterium | reverse complement strand
TCAACAAAAAGCTCCCCCTGTGTCTTGTCTTTAATCTTGAGTGCTGATTTATTCTGTACTTTAACCGGATCGGGTTGCGGTTCATTTTCATCAACCGGCATATTCACAATATTCAGGCTATAATCCTCTTTTCCAAATTCGGAGCGGCCCAGGAGCATCTTTGGAATCTTCCTGACAGTAATATTCAGGTATCTACTCTCACACGCCTTTGAGAAGGACTTACAGCAGATCAGCAGGCTCTCGTCAGGCTGCATCTCTTCGTGGATTTTATCGAGAAACTCAACAGTGACAAAGTTTGTGGTTGTAAAGATATAATCCTTCTCCGTTGACCTCCCCTGCTTCCAGTAAATCTGCTCATCAGGGGAGTATTTAAAACTCTCATGCTTTGCCATCGCAGCGGCCAGCATGTCGGCATTATACCGCTCATCAAACACCCAGTTGCCGTGTTTATCCTCTTTCAGCAGACTCGGCGCCAGGTAATAGTATTTGAAACCTCCTCCGCCCTGCCAGTTTACGGCTTTGGATATGCCGCCCTCATCCGTGCCGTCAACAACCTTTTTCAATCGGGGCAGGCAATGTGTATAGCAATGCTCGCCAAGCTCAATGCCGATCCATCTCCGTTTCATCTTATGGGCAACAGCAGCGGTCGTGCCGGAGCCGAGGAAGGAGTCAAGGACAAGGTCGCCTTCATTGCTTGCTAAGGTAAGAATGCGTTGAATTAAACGTTCTGGCTTTGGGGTCTGAAAGACATCGTCATCATTGAATACCTTTATCTCACGTTTTGCCTCCTGATTATCGCCAACCTCTGTTCTGTACCAGATGGTTTTAGAAACAGTTCCCTCCTGAACTTCAGATAAGAAACGTTTGATTGAGGGAACACTATTACCATCTCGTCCAAACCAAATCCTGTTATCTTTGACCATATCTTCATATTTTCCTTTTGAAATAACCCAACATCTACTTTCTGGAGGATTAACGATGCGGCCAGAAGGAAGGGTAATAGGATAGTCCGTTGCAGCAGTATATGTTTTTACTGACATATCACTTGATTTCCACAGACCTCTCGGATCATTGTCAGGATTCTTATATCTGGCATCCATCTCCTCTGTTCTCGGCAATAGATTCGGTCTCCATATCTCTTTGTCCTTTGCATAGACCAGAAGATGATCATGGCTGTCCGAAAGCCATTTTGCATCATTCTGTGGAGAATATTTCTTTTCCCATATCACATTATTTACAAAGTTCTTCCTTCCAAAAACCTCATCACACAACACCTTCAGATAATGGCTCTCATTGTCATCAATAGAAATCCAGAGCGTACCGTCATTGCTCAACAACCTATGCAACATCTCAATCCTCGGCTTCATCAGACTCAGCCATATTGAATGCTCCAGCCCATCATCATAATGTTCAAACGCATTGCCGGTATTATAAGGCGGGTCAATATAGATGCACTTGACCTTCCCTGCAAAATCCTGCTCAAGTGCCTTCAGAGCAAGGAGGTTGTCACCCTGGATAAGCATGTTTTCGACTACCCCTTTACTTCCCCACTTAATAAGGGGGGACTGCGGGGGGTAAGACCTTCCAGCGTCTTCAATCAATATCCTAGGCTCCAGCCTCGGCTGATTCTCCTTGCCTATCCATGTGAGTTCAAGTTTCTGGTTTTTATTCGTCATTCTTCTTTTACCTTGCCTGCTATCATTTTCTTCCTGCAGGATAATAAAACTTCCTGTAACTCCTTGTTTACATTAATAAACTGCGGCAAAACTTCTTTATTATCCGACAGTGCGGATAATGAACTTATAAATTTCTTATCCAAATTTTACTCCATCACCTCAGGATAAGAGTTTTGATTCCCAGACCTGCTTGTTTTCATTATCTGGCACAGCGAGAACAAGTAATTTTCTCGGCCTTGTTAAGCCCACATATACTATCCTAAGTTCTTCATTGTCTGAAATCGAAGCACCCTCTCTTATCAAGGTCTTATAATATTTGCCAATTCCCTTCTGTTTAAGGAATAACAATACCGCTTCAAAGGTTTCTCCCTTTACTGAGTGGACAGTCCCAAGCCTATAGTCTCGACACTGAAGTGCTTCATTTTCGTTTCTGAATATCTGTTTAAACGTAACATCTCTCATAACATCTCTCATGGAATCGTTTATTGATAAGGATGATTTCATGTTGCTCAAGGCAAATCCCTCGTTTGTTCTATCAACCCATTCCCCGATACTGCATGTAGTTTCAGGCAAGATATATAAAACTTTATGAATCTCTTTTCTATGCGTGGTGAATCCAACATCGTTTATCCTTTTCTCAATCTCCAGTGGATTGCATGTTGTATTTCCAGTCATCATTTTTATATATGCCTTCTCGATTAGCAGCAATCCCTTCTTGATCTCTCTTGCATCAAATAAATATTTGCCTTTCGCAAAGTCCTTTGTATGGTAATCTCCATCTCTCCAGGGTTCTTGATTTATAGGCACGATGCCTGTAATTAGATTGAAAATTTCTTTACTTCTATAAATAACTGCCACATTTTCTCTATTAACTACGATTCCATTCTCATGACATAGTGAGATAAAGTATTCAATAGTTGTATTAATATTACCTGAATCATAGGTTATAACGATGGGGGAGAAAGTGCAGTCCTTAACTTCTTCCGTCACTGCCATAGAGGTCTCATGCAGTGATGACAATTTGAATGTGCAGTCACAAATTTTCTGTGAACTGCGTCGGTTTTCATTTAATTTAATAGACTCTTCCCGCCATTCATTATATTTTTGGAGAAACAGTTGTGGTTTTGCGTCATTCCATTCAAAAATTGCTTGGTCGGGATCTCCAACTAACATAAGTTCCCTTAGACCATGAGATATTAAGATGTCTATAATCCGCATCTGAATATCAGATGTATCTTGTGCTTCATCAATTATCAGTGTCGGATATCTATAAGCTAAAGCAGCGGCAACTTGAGGATACTTCTCAAGGAGTTTCATCGCATAATAGTCGGCATCATGCTGAATAGCAAAACCAGCCTTAAGAAATCCTTCCTTTGCTTTACATATATACTGATTTGATACCCAGTTTTTCGGCATGCGCAGTTTATTAAGGGCTACAAGGTTATCGTTTATATTAAATGTAATATTATCAAACAATTTATCAGAATATTTTTTTCCATACCAAGGACCGTAAGGCTCTCCAACTAATTCAGGTCTTTTTTTGCACCCCAGGGCAAGATGCCCAAATGGTAGAAATATGTTCTGATTGATAAAGCTATCTATAGTGCCTAAGAAGTGAGGATAGCTAATACTTGTAGCAATTCCAAAGTGTGTTTCAAGTTGGTGTCTTATTTCCTGCCAAGCAGCATTCGTAAAAGAAATAGCTGCAATGCCCTGTTGTTTTTTGTCCCATTCTCCAATTAAACGTGCAAGTCGTGCCGCTACGGAATATGTCTTACCACTACCGGGACAAGCCCGCACAACAAACTTGCCTTTCTTATCAAAGACAATGGTCTTCTGGATGTCCGACAATGATTCGAATGCGTTACTCACCCTTGACCACCCATCGAATAGCATTTTGAATATATTCAGGCACCGTGAAGTTATTTCTAATATCTTCACGTTCAGCAAGCAATACTGAAAGCCTGTGTGACAACTCTGACTTTGCTTTGTTAGAAATTACCTTATCTACGAAACTTCTTGAATGTTCTTCAATTGTATTGCCTTCGGTAATATTTTGTGCAGCTCTTGGATGCATCTCATTGAAAATTGAGAGCAGTAAATCTTTGTTCCCAGCCATAAAAAGTTCAAACTCAAAGGTTTCTTTTGCAAGCTCAACCTTCAGGTTACTCTTTTCAAGGTCTTTTGCCTTCTTTGCTCGAGATGATATCTCATCCGTCTCCCTATTCAGATCATCATCAGTTAGAATTGCGCATCGGCACCGAAGACCTTGTTCAAGTAATTCAGGGTTGAACAATTTGCCGAAATGCTCAAAAGCAACTCCATTAATGTTCACAATTTCGATCCCATTCTTTTCTAAGTTATATCCTTTTCCCATTATTCTTGAAAAGACTGGCAATAAGAGCGCCTCCGATATACCCTCAACAAGAATTACGCCACTAGAAAAGAAGAACTGTGATTTCGTGACATCTAAGAATTTTTGCAGATATTTCCTGTTATTCTCATCAAGATTTGAATTGATAAGAGGAAGAGAATAAATTGATTTATCCTGGTTCTGTAACACAATTAGAGAATCTAAGTTTGCTTTTGCTGTTATCGTTGGTGAATGTGAGGTTATGAATATCTGAATGCCTTTATCATTTATCTCGTTTAGATAAGCAAAAAGGATATTTTGCAGTTGAGGATGGAGGTGCGCTTCCGGCTCTTCAAGCAATAAGGAAATATATGTATCTGCCTCAACCTCCTTGCGCCTTGTCAAATTACCCAATACTACTGCCATGTAGATGAGGTTGTTATATCCCAGACCATACTCGGCAAGGTTAAAATACTTTCTTTCGACTGTGGTACCTTCAGAAAGGTTATCATAAATCGGTATTTGAATTCTCAGCGTATCTAATATTCTCCTGAACTCGAAAGGAAGAAACTCAATATCAACGCTATATTGCTTACCCAATATTGAGGTCTTCTTTATATGTTCATTAACTGCATCCTTTCCTGAGTTAATAAGGCTACGCCACTCGGTATCATCCTGCAAGAGATTGTGTACCTTGCCGGCAAGACATTGTTGCTTATCTGAGTCCTGTTCAATATTAGAATATAAATCGCCCAGTATATTTCCTTTAACGGGCCTGAGACTCTGTACCGCATCCCTTAAGGGGCCAAGATAAACAGCGTATATCAATTCAAGTACTTCAGGAGCTACCGATTGTCCCTCATTCTCTCCTCCCCAGACTTTATATCTAACCTTTTTGCTTCCACTTTTTTCATTTATGGAATATCTGAAATGAAGCTGCAACTCCTTTTTCCTTTCTTCACCCACTGATAACATATCATAAAAAATACCCGCCTTTTCGTCATTGACAATTTCAAAGATTAAGTCAAACTCAATATCTGTGAGTTCTCTGGATGGACTTGTAGTATCGATAAAGAAATCATTAATGGCAACATAAGTGTCACGATATTGATTTCCATAACTAAAACATATTCGTAAGGCATCAATAATTGCTGTTTTGCCAGAGTTGTTTTCGCCAATAAGGATATTTACCCCTTTATGAAAATCGAGTGTTAAATTTTCTATACATCGAAACTTTTTTATTGAGAGCTTCTTAAGGAACATTACTTCACCTCTTTACTAAGTACTCATTAACCAGTTCATCCTGCCTATTTTAAAATAGGTACCACATAACCATAGTTGCTACCTATTCAAATCGCATATAATAAAAAACTGGAGAATGTTCAGCGTGCTTCCCTGCCTAACTTTTATTAAGCAAATTCAATTTATTCTGCACAAGATTACGAAGCAGAATGATTTCAGGAGATTTCATTGTTTCAGTTCTTTCCAATGATTTAGTGGCTATTATTTTTGCTTCAGCCGTTGAGGATTCTACTTCAGCAAGTGCAAAATTCAACAAAGCTTCTGCCTGCAACTGAGGCTCTCCGTTTTGTTTGAATTGCTCAATAACTTTACGATAGGTTTGTCGTCCCCCATCAATATTTTTGTTTTTAAACTCATACAATCCTATAGTTGCTTGACAGTATATATCTGATTCCGGCCCTTTTGTAACCTTGAGTTTATTAATATATTTACCAGCCTCCTCAACTTTCCCCACTCTTAGTAATGAATAGCATAGATTATTATAAATTGTTCTGTCATGTGGATTACTATGTAAACCTCTCATTGCTATTTCTACGCCAATCTCTGGCTTACCGGCACTACAGGCTATACTTGATCCTACAACAAATGGATATTTTGAGTATGGTTCTTCCAATTCCCATTCCCGTGCAGCATCTAATGCCTCCATTAGTTTGAAGTTTATATAATTTATCCATGTTGTTGCCTCAAGACTTCGCCCAAACTCCAATAATGTCGTTTCCCTCATCCAAGGTATTTTATTCCTGAGAAGCCATTCTGCATGTGAAATAACATTCTCGCTTGGTTTTGTCCAAGCGAGCCGAAGCTGTTTCTTTGCCTTTCTCTCGTTCCCTGAATTAAGCTCAAGATAGCCGGCACTTTCAAGCAGTTCAGAATAATGGAATAACCGATCCCCAGAAAGATCCTGCGGGATGAACTTATTTATATCAGGAGTCTGATGTTCTGATATAAGGGCAACATTCACTTCTGTTGCCTTGATCCAAGGGTCAAAATGGTGCTTCGATGCCCTCTTTATATAATGCCACGCTATGTCAAAATCACCCGTATGAAGGAATAACCTTACAGCACATCTAACTATATAACGGTCATAAGGTGCAAGTTGGATGGCATTTTTTGCTGCTCTCTTTGCCTTCTCATTCTGTCCTTTTATTGTAAATGCCCTTGACAGCTCAATCCACGCTATTGCGCTGTTTGGGTATTCTGACACCCATTTTCGTAGCTTAGAAATACGAACACTTACTTCTGACACATTCTCTATCTCACTATTAACATTCAATATCTTATCTGCGAGTTTAATTGATAATGGATCCACCCCACCTTTCTTAGTTATGAACGTAGCCATATCATGTGCAAGTTGCTCATCACCAATAACTATGCCGGCGCCCATCAAACGGCAGGCCATTTCCGGTGTTGAATCTGCCTTAAACTCTTCTAAATCAATGTGAATGCTTTCCTTGGTCGCTCTATTTATTTCAAAAGGGGTTTCCCTTGGGATAGCCAACTCACCTTTTTCTATCGCTTTTGGATATTCAAACCACTTTGGAACAACATGGCTTCTTTTATGTGTCTGGGGATTATTCATATTTTCCCCATTTCTACCTTCTTGGCAAGGCGATCAATTATGGATATACAGCGCCAGAGAGAATATTGAGGCAGACTATTATTAAAGCCCTTGGGAATACCGCGCAGCTCAGGTACAGGATGCGTGAATTGAGCAATGATTTCTATAATATCTTTTCTGATTGGTTCATCTATTCGATCTTTTATTTCGGCAATAGTTTTGTTATAAGCTTGCATCAGATGAGGTTTAACGTCCTCGAAAGTGCCTCCAAAATTAGTCGGTTTATATATATCCGGTATGTTTGCAGCCAACAGCGAAAGGAAATTTGAGTCGGTAATCATATATGATATTATTCCTCCCGCCATAAACAAGTCAGCACCTAATCTTATAGTATTCCAATCCGGACTAAAATAACGATACAAAAGCTCTATATGGGCATAACTGAAATCCCCGCAATGACCGTCGTTATCCCACATAGGTGATTTATTATCAAACTTAGTTGCGTTTCCAAGGTCGCCCAGCTTTGATACATTGTGTCCGAATATAAGAATATTCGATGGTTTGATATCCTGATGCACTATCTTTTCTTGATGAAGTTGTGATAACCCTACAAGAAACCCATGTATTACTCCTAACTTCCAAGCTAAATCTATCTGCTTCTGCTTTTGTCGTTTTACATTTTTGAGGCTACCTGTAGCTGTTTCAAATACCAAGTAAGGTACTGGAAACATTTCCGCTGAATCTCTATATTCACCATGAGCAATTGCAGATACTATTCTTGACATTTTATTATCCCTACAAAATTCCAGCAAGTCTTTCTCGTAATTATAGTTCTGCGTTAATTCTTGCAAAAATACTGTTGAAGATGTCCCATGCCCTGTTGCTTTAAATGCGTATGCATAATTTATAGCTTTCAAAAATCCAACTTCACCATTTTCAATGTTTTTGACTTCATAGCAGCTTGAGAATGCACCGCTATGATCATCCTCCGTCTTAATGCGCTTTCTCATGACTTCCCACTTATCATCTATTGTTTTCCCCTCAAGTCTTGAGGCTAATGGAGTCGTTGTCATAATAAGCTCCTTTTGGCAATGTTCATAATAAGTATGTCTTCCTTAGTTCTTGATATAGCCATTTAGGTAGTTTACTTATAGCTTATCAACTATCTCCCAATGCCAGCCCTTGTCGGGGCCGATACGTTTTAGAAGACCTTTTTTTCTAAGCATGGATATATGATACTTTTCGCCGTCTTCGGTTATCCCTATAACCGCTGCAAGTTCTTTCTGAGTAATATCTGATTTCTTAGTTATAGCTTCTATGATTTTCTGGGTAGTTTTCTGGGTAAGATTTTCTACCCCCTTTTCTACCAACTCTTCTGCCAACCTATTCTCCAATCTTCCTCCGACCTTCTGACCACGATAATAGCTTTTCCGCTTGAATGTAGCAATAAACTTCATGCCGGTTTCACTGCATTTCCACAATTCTTCTGCCACTATCATCCTGTACATCTGATCAAACATCAACTATCTCCCAATGCCCACCCTTGTCGGGGCCATTACGCTTGATAACTTTTTTTGATTTCAGTTTTGCAAGATTATTTTCCACCGCTGTTGTGCTTATTCCCATCGTATTAGAAAGTTCAGGTATTGTTACAAACTTATTTTCAGCGATATTTTCTAAAATCTTTTTTTCATTTTCACCCAACTTTTTCACCCAACTTTTCTGGGTAGTTTCCTGGGTAATATCTTCCACATCCTTTTTTATTTCACTCTCCACAGGCCGTTTAAAGACAATCGTATAAAAGCCAGTCTGCCGGATCTTTGGTGTCGCTAATCCTGCAGTTGTCATTGCCTCTTTCATCCTTCTTATCCCGGTGCCTGCCCGTTCAACCTTGTCCATGCGGAAAAAGAGGTCTGCTATGTGCTCGTTTCTCCGGACAGAAATTTTGCCGAACTCTTTTTTCCGGTGCTGCGGGAATACGCAGGGATTGACGATCTCGCCCCGGTCATCATACACCTCAACCATAAGGCTTGTGCCGCGCACACTGTAGTCACGATGAATGATGGCGTTGGCGATTGCCTCCCGCAGCGCCTCAATCTGATACCTCAATCTCCCAGTGTTCGCATAGCATGTAATTATTAATTTGAGGGGGAAATTACTAATAATTTATTCCTGAACAAACGTGTAAAAAAGTCTTATCTTTCAATTAGTAATAATTCCCTGCTCTCAGTTTGTTCTAATTATTTCTAATAATTTCTAATAATTTCTAAG